>JAYUSP010000152.1:0-6913 GCA_043755615.1 Betaproteobacteria bacterium | reverse complement strand
CGCAGTAGCCGGCTGCCCATGCCGCTGCGGCAGGTGTCGAGCAGCGAGAGCAGGGTCGGTGACTCCTCGCCGCGCAGCGTCTGCGTCAATTCGAGGTTACGCACGCTGGCCGGTGGCAGCTCAAGCAGATCGTTAGCCCTTTCGACCGACAGCGAAGTGACATGCGACAGCCCCGACCTCGCGCTGCCATCGCCGGCGCGCCCGGTGGTGTGCTCGGCAAACCCGAGCAGCGCCGCCGCGGCCGCATGCGCCACCGGCAGATCTTGAGCGTTGAAGCCAGCCAGCGAGGCCACGCGCAATTGCGCGCACAACTTGCGCTCGCCCAGGCCGGCGTCGAACTGCCAGGCTGGCCGCGTGGTCAGCGCGGCGCCGCAGCGCGCAGCGGCGTCAGGCAAGGTGCTGCCGTCGTGCAGCAGTTCTGCCGGCGCCAAACGCGCCAGCCAGGACGGCAACTCGCGCTCGCCACACTCCGTGATGCCCAGCGTGCCGCTGGCCACGCCGAGCCAGGCGATGCCGTACGTTGCACGTTGCCGAAACAATGCCACCAGCAAGGTATCGGCACGGTCGGCAAGCAGTTCGCTGTCGCTGACCGTGCCCGGCGTGACCACACGCACCACCTTGCGGTCGACCGGGCCCTTGGCGGTTGCGACATCGCCGACCTGTTCGGCCAGCGCGACCGACTCGCCGCACTTGAGCAGCTTCAGCAGATAACTCTCGACCGAGTGCACCGGCACCCCGGCCATCACGACCGGCTCGCCGGCCGACGCGCCGCGGCTGGTGAGCGTGATGTCGAGCAGACGATGCGCCTTGCGCGCATCGTCGAAAAACAGCTCGTAGAAGTCGCCCATCCGGTAGAAGACCAGCGTGTCGGGATAGTCGGCCTTGATGCGCAGGTACTGGGCCATAACGGGTGTGTGGGCCGGCTCGCTAGGGCGCGGTGCGTTACCTGTCATTGTGTTGTCGGTCATCAAGCGGACGGGTTCGTTGGATCGAAGCCGGATTGTTTGGCCCAGGCCGTAAAAAGGTCTCGCAACTCTGGTGGAAGCTCAAGCACAAAGTCGAGGTCCATCGGATAGCTGTCCCTCAAGAAGTACCGGGTAGCGTCCAGCAGCACATTCCCTTGGCGCGCATCTTTGCCCTTCTTGGACGGCTTGCGCTCAGGTTTGAGGCTGAGCCAGAGCTTGTGCACGGCCATCCAACGCGGATCGGGTGCGTACAGCGGGCAAGTTCCCGGCTTGTTCGTCGTCACCACGCATTGCACCGGCGTGCCACGAAGCAACCATTCCTGCTCATCCAGCGTCGCCATGGGCTCGAACTGCTCGTTGCTCGGCAACGGGTGGGTGCTGGGTGCGGCCAGCAGTTCCACTTCGTAGCCTGCGTCATTGACGGCTTGGTAGGGCTTGCGCTTGTTGATGGCATACGAACTGTCGATGCGCCTGAGTACGGACATGAGCGATGCCCGGCTGCCCCGTGGCTGGTGTGGCGCGGGCGGCGGGAGAGCTGCGATAGCCGCCAGCGAGACCTTGGTGTCTCGGCACCATGCCAAGTCGAAATCTTCAGTGGCCTCATTGCCCACGGGGAAGCGCGCGCCACAGACCATTTCGTAGGCGGCGAATGCGTTGGTGCCCACGACCAGCAGGTCATAGCCCAGCAGACCATGGAGATCCAGCTCGCGCAACAGGCGCCCTTGCTGTTCTGCCATTTGGGGCAAACGCAGGGCTCGACATAGTTTCACGCGGTCTTGAACCAAGGTGCTCAGCGATGCCCTGCGCGCTTGCAATCGCTCGCGTTCTGCCAGGTAGTCGGCGAGCTGTCGTTCGGTTTCGGGTGATCGCAGGCCCCGTGTGGTGCCGGAGTCGGCCGTGGACTTCTTAATGGCCAGGTATTCTGTGCCGTTCTTGTTCTGCCAGAACATGCTGGAGGGCATCGCTTCGAGTTCGCGCTCAATATCCACCAGCTGCCCGTAAGCTGCTTCAAGATTGGCAATCGAGCGCTGAGCGTCGGCAGAAAACGGGACGAAGTCTGACTTCTTGTACGTCATAGGTCGTTGATTTTAAGGAATTTCCACCTGACTTGAGGAACTCTCGGCCTGATAGGTGGAAGTCCGTAAAGAGCTTGCCGGAGAGGCGCCGTCATCGCTGGTCGATTCCGCCCCCAACTCGATACCCCATCGCGCGATAGCCCCGCTGCCGCTTGCCCCACATCCGCAGCAACGCCGGGTGGCCTGCGTCGACGAAGTCGATGATGCGCACATCGGTCTTGCTGACGTGTTCCCTGTGCAGGCGGCCCGCGTGCTGCTGCAGCGTGCCTTTCCAGGAAACGGGCATCGCCAGCACCAAGGGATTCAGTGCAGGATGATTGAGGGTGACTGGCGCGGGGCTTGGCAAGTCTGCGGTCCGGGCCACCAGGATCATTGCATGCTCGTTTTGTCCACCGATGCGGCCTGACGGGCCGGCCGGCTTGGGTACAGTGTGGCGATGGCAATGCTCGAACCCGTGATCGTTCGCGAAGTCGGCCTGCGCGACGGCCTGCAGATCCTGCCACGTGTGCTGGCCACGGCGCTCAAGCTGGACTGGCTGCGCGCCGCGCATGCAGCGGGCCTGCGCGAGATCGAGGTCGGCTCGTTTGTGCCGGCCAAGCTGATGCCACAGCTCGCCGATACCGCGGAGCTGGTGGCGTTTGCGAATGAAGCGCTGCCGGGCCTCAAAGCATCCGTGCTGGTGCCCAACCTCAAAGGCGCCGAGCGTGCGATCGAAGCTGGCGCGCATTCGATGTTGTTGCCGCTGTCGGCGAGCCACGCGCACAGCCTGGCGAACTTGCGCAAGACGCCCGACGAAGTGCTTGAAGAAATCCGCCGCATCGTCGACCTGCGTGATGCCAAGGGTTCGCGCTGCCGGGTCGAGGTTGGCTTGTCGACGGCCTTCGGCTGCACCATCCAGGGCCGTGTCGAGCCCGCCGAAGTGCTGCGCCTGCTGCGTGCCGCGGCCGATGCCGGCATCGACAGCATCGGCCTGGCCGACACCGTGGGTTATGCCGATCCGAGACAAGTCAAACAACTTTTCGAGCAGGGCCTTGAACTCGCCGGCGATCGCCTGGACACGGCCCATTTCCACGATACCCGCGGCCTCGGTTCGGCGAATGTCTTTGCCGCCTGGGCCGCCGGCATCCGGCGTTTCGACGCCTGCATCGGCGGCATCGGCGGTTGCCCGCATGCACCCGGTGCGAGTGGCAATGTCGCCACCGAAGATGTCGCCTATCTCTTTGCCAGCATGGGCGTGCCCACCGGGCTGGACTTCAACGCCTTGATGGCATTGCGGCACCAGGTCGGGGTCTGGCTCGAGGGCGAGCCGCTGCACGGCGCGATCTGGCGTGCCGGTTTGCCAAAGACTTTGCACGCATGACGATCGACGGTGCCGAGCATGCCATCCCGCAGCCGCTGCGCGGCCTGAAGGTCGTCGAATTCACGCACATGGTGATGGGCCCGACCTGCGGCATGGTGCTCGCCGACCTGGGTGCCGAGGTGATCAAGGTCGAGCCGATCGAAGGCGACCGCACGCGCACCTTGCTCGGCGCTGGCGCTGGTTTTTTCCCGATGTTCAACCGCAACAAGAAGAGCATCCAGATCGACCTGCACCGGCCCGATGGTGCAGCGGTCGCACGCCGGCTGTGTGCCAGCGCCGATGTCGTGGCCGAAAATTTCAAGCCCGGCACTTTTGCGAAGTACGGCCTCGACTACACGACGCTGTCGAGCGCCAACCCGAAGTTGATCTACGCCAGCCTCAAAGGTTTTTTGCCCGGCCCGTACGACCACCGCACCGCGCTCGACGAAGTCGTGCAGATGATGGGCGGCCTGGCCTACATGACCGGGCGGCCCGGCGACCCGCTGCGCGCGGGATCGTCGGTGAACGACATCATGGGCGGCATGTTCGGAGCGATCGCAGTGCTTGGTGCGTTGATCCAGCGAGGCATCAACGGGCGCGGCATGGAAGTCCAGGCAGCGCTGTTTGAGAACAATATCTTCCTCGTCGGCCAGCATATGTTGCAGTACGCGATCACCGGCCAACCCGCCGCGCCGATGCCCGCGCGCATCAGCCCCTGGGCGATCTACGATGTCTTCACGGTGAAGGACGGTGAACAGATATTTCTTGCCGCGGTGAGCGACGCGCAGTGGCTGACCTTCTGCGACGCTCTCGGGTTTGCCGACCTCAAGGCGGATGCGCGCTATGCCGCCAACAACGAGCGCGTCAAGCTGCGCGCGCCGTTGCTGGCCGAGTTGCGCACGCGGCTGGCATCACGCAGCGCACTTGAGATTTCGCAAACGATGGAGTCCGCCGGCCTGCCTTTTGCGCCGATCAAAAGACCCGATGAGTTGCTCGACGACCCGCATCTGCTGGCGACGGGCGGCCTGGCCGATATTGCGCTCACCGATGGCCCGCGCGCCGGGCAGGTGGTGAAGACGACGCTGCTGCCGTTTCTGCTCAACGGCGAGCGGCTGGGTGTCAAACTCAACCCGCCGCGGCGCGGCGAACATACCCGCGAGGTGCTGCAATCGATCGGGCTGGTGGACGCCGAGATCGACGCCTTGATCGAATCCCAGGCGGTGGCCTGAGCGCCACTTCGATTGTTAGAGACAGGACGGCAAAAAATGACCAAGCACAGCATGTTTTCACGACGCGATGCCCTGAAAACCAGCGTCGCCCTGACCGCTGCCAGCAGCGTGCCGGCCTGGGCCCAGGTCGGCGACAAGACGGTGAGATTCATCCTGCCCAACGCCACCGGCTCGGGGGTCGATGCGATCACCCGCGCGGCGCAGCCGGCGCTGGCCAAGGCGCTCGGGCATGCGGTCGTGATCGACAACCAGCCCGGTGCCGGCGGCATCCTGGGTTTGCAGGCGCTGACGAAGACGGCGCCCGACGGCATGTCGTTGTCGGTGGTCTCGAACAACGTCGTCATCTTCCCGAGTGTCTACAAATCGCTGCCGTTCGACATGCCCGGCGACTTCACGCCGATTGCGGTCATCGGCTCGACGCCGATCGTGATCGTCGTCAATCCGGCCAAGGTGGCGGCAACCAACCACAAGGAATTTGTCGCGCTGCTGAAGAGCCGACCGGGCCAGCTCAATTTCGGCTCGGGTGGAAACGGCACGATCCTGCACCTGGCCGGCGAGATGTATGTCGACGAAGTCGGCGCGAGTGCCAAGCACATCCCGTACAAGGGTGTCGGGCCGATGGTCACCGATCTCATTGGCGGCCAGATCGACTTTGCGACGCTGGCGCTGCCCAGCGTGCAGCAGCACATCAGGAGCGGCGCGCTGCGTGCGATCGGTGTCACCGGCGCGCAGCGCAGCGCGGCGGCGCCGGAGATTCCGACGATTGCCGAGCAGGGCACGCCGGCTTATGTCGTCGAAGCCTGGTTCGGCTTGCTCGGCCCGAAGGGCATGAGCGCGGCCGATGTCAAGCGTGTGCATGAGGCCATCGTGGTCGCCTTCAACGACCCGGCGGTGAAGGACACGATGGCGCGGCAGAGCAATACGATCAATATCAGCAGCAGCGAATCTGCGGCGAGCTACTTCCGCAGCGAGAAGGACAAATACGCCAAGCTGGTGAAGAAGGCGGGCATCGAGCTGCAGTAAGGGCGCTGCGCCAGCGCGGTGCGGCAGGAGGTGGCGTTTAGTGCGCGCTGTCGGCCGGCGGCAGGTCGGCCTTGCGCAGTCGAGTCGTCTTGCGTGCGGGTGCTGGAGTCGGTGCCGCCGCGGTGTCAATCAACGCTGCGGTCGGGTCGGCGCCAGCCTCGGCCGCCGACGCCGACGCCGACGCCGACGCCGACGCCGACGCCGACGCCGACGCTTCGGCTTCTTTCAGTACCCGCGAGTAGGGCGCCAGCGTCTGCACGAGTTGGGCGTAGATCTTCGGGTTGCCGGCGACGATTTCGCGCTGGTAGAGGTAGTCGGCCTCGCCGGTGAAATTGCCGACCAGGCCACCGGCTTCGGTGATCATCAACGAGCCCGCGGCGATGTCCCAGGGGCTCAAGCCGGTTTCGAAGAATCCGTCGTACCAGCCGGCGGCGACGTAACACAGGTCGAGTGCGGCGGCCCCCGGCCGGCGCAGGCCGGCGCACTGCTGCATCACGGTTTCGAAGATCGCCATGTAGCGTTTGAAGTTGTCGCCCTTGCGGAAAGGGAAGCCGGTGCCGATCAACGCTTCGGCGATGCGGATGCGCTTGGACACCCGCAGCCGGCGGTCGTTGAGAAACGCGCCCCGGCCCTTGCTGGCATAAAACATGTCGTTGCGCGCCGGGTCGTAGACAACCGCCTGCTCGACCTTGCCGCGAAAGGCCAGCGCGATCGATACCGCGTAGATCGGCAGGCCGTGGATGAAGTTGGTCGTGCCGTCGAGCGGGTCGATGATCCACAGGTAGTCGCTGTGTTTGGCGCCGCGGCTGCGGCCGGATTCTTCGGCCAGGATCGCGTGGCCCGGGTAGGCCTCGAGCAGCGTGGTAATGATCGCTTCTTCGGCCGCGCGGTCGACTTCGGTGACGAAGTCATTGACACCCTTGGCCGTGACCTTCAGGACGTCGATATCGAGCGCCGCGCGGTTGATGATCGAGCCGGCGGCGCGGGCCGCGCGCACGGCGATATTGAGCATCGGATGGATCGTTTGCGACATGAGCGGGACGGCCTGGGCAGGCTCGAGGTTCGAAGGGCTGACGGATAGAAAGAGCGGTGGCGCGGACAATGCGTTTGCAATGTCCACACCAGACGCTGATTTTACCGGCCCGGCGGCGAGCGCCGATAAGCCAGCCCGCGACGTGACTGCCGACCACACCCGCTTCATCCTGATGCAGACCAGCCAGGGCGGCAATGTCGGCGCTGCAGCGCGGGCGATCAAGGTCATGGGGTTTGCTGACCTGGTGC
>JAYUSP010000151.1:0-6925 GCA_043755615.1 Betaproteobacteria bacterium | reverse complement strand
TGACGCTGCACACCGACGGCTTGGGCGTATCGTCACGCTGGGCCAAGGTCAAACTCACGCCAAGTGCGCAGGACTACCTCTCGCCGCTGCCGCCAGGTGCTGCGCTGGGCGCGCCGGTACAGCCGCAGCGCGACAGCCGCGAGTACTTTGCCGTCATCGAGGCGCTGGTGATTTCGATCGACTGGCTCGAGCTGCACGCCGACGGGCATCGCCGCGCGATTTTCGACGCCGCCGGCGCGCGCTGGGTCCAGCCTTGAAATGACAGCCCCCGCGCTGACCTGAGCGCGCAGCCGGCGACCGCATTCAGCGGTGCGTGAAGACCGGCTTGCGTTTGTTGACAAACGCGTCCATGCCTTCTTTTTGGTCGACGGTAGCGAACATCGCATGGAACATGCGGCGCTCGAACATCACGCCGTCGGCGAGTGGTGTTTCGTAGGCGCGGTTGACACATTCCTTGGCCATCATCAGGCTGGGGCCGCTCATCTGGCAGATCACGGCGGCGGCGGCAAGCGCTTCGTCGATCAGCTTGTCGGCCGGCACCACGCGCGAGACGAGGCCGGCGCGTTCGGCTTCGGCGGCGTCCATCATGCGGCCGGTGAGGATCATGTCCATCGCCTTGGCCTTGCCTACCGCGCGCGGCAGACGCTGGGTGCCGCCGGCGCCGGGCATGATGCCGAGCTTGATTTCCGGCTGGCCAAATTTGGCCGTGTCAGCGGCGATGATGAAGTCGCACATCATCGCCACTTCACAACCACCGCCGAGCGCAAAACCGGCCACCGCAGCGATCACCGGCTTGCGCACGCGGCGCATCGTTTCCCAGTTGCGCGTGATGTAGTCGCCCAGGTAGGCGTCGATGTAGCCGAAGCTGGCCATCGCGCCGATATCGGCGCCCGCCGCAAAGGCCTTGTCGCTGCCGGTGATGACGATGCAGCCGATGCCGGCGTCGGCATCAAACGCCAGTAAGGCGGCGCCGAGCTCATCCATCAGCGTCTCGTTCAGCGCATTGAGCTGCTTGGGGCGGTTCAACGTGATCAGGCCGCAGCGGCGCTCGCCGTCGCCGCGGGTTTCGACAATCAGGGTCTCGTAATGCATGCTCGGCTCCACGGGCACCCTGCCCGCCTCAGGCGTGAGTTTAGGCGCGGCGCCGGGTCTAACCGCAATGCACAAAAGCAGACCTGGCGTGTAAGCTGCCGCCTTCGTTGGGGAGGTCCAAAATAGTCTGACCATGTGGCGCCGACGCGTGCCCAAGGATCGATGGCCACCACTTACCGCAAGAGCGCCAAGGGCATCGCCGAGATCGCGACACGCGCAAACAAGCTCGTGCCGCGGCTGCGCAGCGCGTTGATCCTCGTCGACGGCAAACGCTCCGACGAAGACCTGCGCAGCCTGATCCTGCAACAGCCCGACGAGACCCTGCTCGCGCTGGCGGCGCAGGGTTTTATCGAAGTCGTCAGCGTCACCGACACCCGGCCCATACCTGTCGCACGTGTTGCTGCGCCCGCTGCCGCGCCGGCCGCTGCAACGCCGCCCAAGCCGGCGCCTGGGGCCGACGACTTTGTGGTCTACCGGCGCGAGGTGGTGCGCATGCTCAACGAAAAAGTCGGCCCGGGCGCAGAGCCGATGGCGATCCGCCTCGAGCGCACGCGCAGCTTCGATGAAATACGCCCCTTGCTCGACGCAGCACGGCAGATGATCGAGATGGCACGTGGTGCCCAGGCCGGCAACGACTTTCGAACGCGCTTCATGGGGCGCTGAGACCGTTCCGTTGCGGCCGTTGCGGCCGTTGCGGCCGCTGCGGCGCGCAAGGCGGCAGTCAACGGCCGGTTTGCACCGCGCAGGGCTCGGCGCGCCGTCGCC
The DNA here is from genome assembly GCA_043755615.1 of Betaproteobacteria bacterium. Taxonomy (GTDB): domain Bacteria; phylum Pseudomonadota; class Gammaproteobacteria; order Burkholderiales; family Burkholderiaceae_C; genus Rubrivivax. The sequence goes on along the minus strand of JAYUSP010000151.1, from coordinate 5,068 downwards.
GCCGAAACCGCCGCCCCTGGCTCAGCGCGGGCCACTGCCCTGCTGCGGCAGGCGGTCGAGCATCAGATCGACGTAGTTGCGTTCGTCCTGGCGGATGCGGATGCGCACGGGCAGGTATTGCAGCGACGGTGCGTACCAAGTCTCGACGACGAGGTCGCCGCCGGCCTTGGCCTCGCGCCGCGGCTTGAGATAAAAGGTCGGGATCGTGCCGGCCGGCGTGATGAGCAGCTCTTCGGAGACGACGTCGTAGACCCAGCGATCAACCCGCCGTGGCAGCGCCAGCGGGATCTCCAGCGTCTGCCCGACACGCAGAAGATCGGGCTGGGTGGTGAACAGCCAGGTGAGTTGCACAAACTGGCTCGCGGTGTCCTGCACACCGGGCTCGACCGGGCTGTCGCGGCCATTCGCCAGCACGATTCGGTCAGGCTCGAAGCGCACCGCTGCTCGACGTGCATCGCGCAGCAGGACCTTGGTTTCTTCGTCGTAGCGCAACGGGCGAAGTCCCGACTCGCCGAGTTCGCCTTCGCTGGAGATGCGGCGGGTCACCAGGGGCGCAACGGCGGCGCCGATGCGCACGTCCAGATGCACCTGGTAGCGGTTGCCGCTGCGCAGCCACTCCACCTGCGCGGCACCGTCCACCGGGCCGCGGTAGTCGCCGGTGAGGATATAGCTCAGCCGGGTCGACGGCGGCCAGTCGAAGGCCGCCCTGGTGGGCGTGATGGGCGTGATGGGCGTGGTGGACGTGGTGGGCAGGGCTACCGCCGTTGGCGCACTTGCTGCAGACAGCGCCGTGGCCGCCTCGACAGCGGGCGACACCGCGGGCGGTGGGCTGGAGTCGATCACCGGCTCGATCGCGGTCATCGGCACAGCGGGCGCGACGACCGCCTGCGCTGGCGGGTCAACCGGCGGGTCAGCCGGCGCCGACGCCGTGGTTGCGGGCGCTGCGGCCGCAGCCCGCACGGCACGGCGCGCGATGACGGTCGGCGCGGGCGGCGGCGTGGCCGGCAAGAGTTCGCGGACAAAGGCGACTTCGATGCGCCGCAACGACGAGGCCGCAGCGCCGTCACCGAGCTGGCTGTGCCGGGCCCATTGCTGGGCGAACCAGAGATGCACCGCGCTCACCGCGATGCACAAGCCGACCAGCGCCGCACCGCGGCGCGTGGCGCTCACGTGCCGGCGGCGCCGAGAAAACAGCTCAGCGCCGCGACCGCGCTGAGCCGGAAACGCAGCGTCAGCCAGGCGGCCAGGCCCTGCGTTGGGAACAAGCGCCGATCAACCAGATAACAGCCGATGAACATCACGCCGAGCACCACCAAGCCGGCGCTCGGCGGCATCATCACCGCCGGCCAGGCGACCAGCGGCGGCACCACCGCCCACAGCAGGCTGCGGTTGACGCTGGCAGCCGATGACGCGCGCATCGCCAGGCCCCAGTGCAGGCCGCCGAGAAATGAGACGATCACCGCGGCATAAGCCGACAGCGCCAGCGTGGTGTACGGATGTGCCTCGGGGTGGACAAACCAGACCAGCGCCGCCCCGACCACAAAAGGCAGCAGCCCGGCATGCGCCAGGCGCAGCGCCCAGGGTGGCGGTGCGTGGGCGGCGTCAGGGCCGGTGGCCGGCTGGTGCATGGGTGCGATCAGCCCGGCTCAGCCTGGCTCAGCCTGGCTTGGCCGCCGCGAGCAACTTTTCGAGCTGCGCCGCGGGGATCGCGCCCGGCGCGCGGGTGCCGTCTTCGAAGACCGCGGCGGGGGTGCCGGTGACGCGGTGCTGGCGTCCGAATTTGGTGTTGCGCTCGAGCGCTGCGACATCGCAGCGTGGGCCGGCCGGTGGCGGCAAGGTGTTGTCGAGCATCCAGCCGCGCCAGGCTTTGACCGGGTCCTTGGCACACCAGATGTCGCGCGACTTCGTCGTCGAATCCGGCCCCAGGATCGGGTACAGGAAGGTGTAGACGGTGACGTCCTTGAGCGCGGCGACATCGCGCTCGAAGCGTTTGCAATACCCGCAGTTGGGGTCGACAAAAACGGCCATGCGCCGCTGGCCACTGCCTTGCTTGATGGCGATCGCGTCCTGCAGCGGAAGCGACGCAAATTTGATCGCGCTGAGTTTGTTCAGCCGCGACTCGGTGATGTTGGTGCGGCTGCGTGTATCGATCAGTTCGCCCTGGAAGATATGGTCGCCGGTGGCGTCGGTGTAGAGCAGGTCGGCGCCCATGCGGACTTCAAAGACACCGGCAATCGGCGTCGCGCTGATCTCGTCGATCGGCGGCAGTGTCGGCAGCCGTTCGGCCAGGTTCTTGCGCAGCGCGGCGAGGTCGGTGGTGGACGACCCAGCTGCGGCGGCGGGCACCGCTGTTGCGGCCAGCGCTCCCGACGCCGCGGCAGGCGCGCCGGCCGCGGCCGAGAGATCGGGTTTTGGCGTGCAGCCTGCCGCCAGCAGCAGCACGGCAGCGGCGAGCAGCCAGCGAAAGAACAGTCGGGTGTCGGCAGTCAGCATCAAGCAGGGTCTCGATCAGGCATGGGCAGCTTGCGCCGCGAGCCATTTTTTCAGTGGCGACAGGTGGTTGAGCAGACTCAAACCGCGGTTGCGCAGTTCCCGTGCCGGCGCGCCGGGCTGCGCAAAAAGCTGCATCAGGCCGTCGGTGACGAGGCCCATCGCATGGGTCGGCAAAGCCCTTTCGCGGACATGGCGGCGCAGCAGTTTTTCGTCGCCGATGCCACGATAACTTTCGCGCGCCGCCAGCACCCGCACCAGCGAGCTGACATCAGCCAGGCCCAGATTCAGCCCCTGCCCGGCCAGCGGATGGACCACATGCGCGGCGTCACCGAGCAGCACCCAGCCGGGGCCGCACAAGGGCTCGGCGCGGGCCGATTGCAGCGGCCATGCGGCGCGCTCGCTGGCCAGCCGCAGGGCGCCCGCGGCGCCGCCGCAGGCGTCCATCAGCGCTTGTTCAAAAGCCGCCGGCGCCAGCGTGAGCAGTTCGTCGGCACGCTGGTCGGGCACCGACCACACCAGGCCGAACGATCGGCCCGGCGCCGGGCGGTCAAAAGGCAGCAGCGCCAGCACATCGGGCGCGCCGAACCATTGCCGCGCCAGGCCGGCATGCGGTGTGTCGGATTCGAGCCTTGCTGCCAGCGCGCGCTGCGCATAAGGCTGGCGCTTGAACTGCACGCCGAGCGCCGCCGCGCTGGGCGCAAATCGCCCTTCGGCGATGGCCAACAGCGTGGCGGTCACCGGCTGGTCGACGCGCTCGACATGCGGCGCGAAGCGCAGCGCGGCAGCGAGCGCAGTTTCGAGTTCGGCCGCGTCGACGATCCAGGCGAGCACGTCCAGACCCTGTTCGAAGGCCGAGAAGTGCAGTGCCGAACCGGCGCTGTCGCCGCAAACCTGCATGTCGTAGAGCGCCGTGCGGGCATCGCCAGGCAAGGCGTCCCAGACCTTCAAGTCGCTGAGCAGGCGCACCGAGCCGGCATTGAGCGCGTAGGTGCGGATGTCGGTGGCCGCAGCGTCGGTGCGATCGTTGTGGCGTACCGCGTCGCGCGCCGCTTCGGTTTGCAAAGCCACCTGCAGGCCCTGGCGTGACAGTGCCAGCGCGAGGCTCATGCCGACCGCGCCAGCGCCTCGCACGCAGACATCGAAACCGTTCATGCTCGGGATTGTAGGCACCGGGCACAATCTGCTCGACCTCAGCTCGGAACATCTCGAGCGCCGCCCGAATCCGTCAACGCCACCGAGCCCTTCGTGAGCGATATCCACTGCCACCTGTCAGCGCTGTTTGTTCATCCGGTCAAGAGCTGCGCCGGCATCGCCGTGCGCAGCAGCCTGCTCATCGAGACCGGCCTCGAGTTCGACCGCGCCTGGATGGTCGTCGACAGCCATGGTGAGATGCTCACGCAGCGCGAGCTGCCGCGGTTGGCGCTGGTGCAGCCGACGCTGCGCCACCACGATGTCGTGCTGCGTGCACCGGGCATGCTGGCGCTGCACCTGGCGCTGGACACCGTCGAGGAGCGCACCCGGGTGCGGGTCTGGGACGATGTCGTGAAGGCCTACGACATGGGCGCGTTGGCCGGGCAATGGCTGAGCGATTTTCTGGGCCGCCCAGGGCTGCGGCTGGTGCGCTTCGACCCCGAAGAAAGGCGCCTGTCGGCGCGGCGATGGAGCGGCGATATCGAAGCCCAGAACAGTTTCAGCGACGGTTTCCCGCTGCTGGTGGTATCGATGGCATCGCTCGCCGAGTTGAACCGGCGCCTGGCCGCGGCCGGCCATGGCGCGGTGACGATGCAGCGCTTCCGGCCGAACCTGGTGCTCGATGGCCAGGCCGGTGCAGCGCTGGACGCGCATGCCGAAGACTTCATCGACACGCTGGAGATTGCGGCGCCCGAAGGACCGGTCGTGTTGAAGCTGGTCAAGCCCTGCGCCCGCTGCACGATCCCCGATATCGACCCGCTCAGCGCCGCGCAGGGCCAAGTGGTGAGCGAAACGATGAGCGCCTACCGCGCCAACGCGATCGTCGGCGGTGGGCTGACCTTTGGCATGAACGCGGTCATCGTCTCCGGCATCGAACATACGCTGCACGAAGGCGCGTCGGTGCGCGCCACAGTCAAGTTCTGATCCGGCCGCGGCCGGCCCCGCCCGTCCACGCCCGGACTGGCCCGGCCCGGCCCGCCAACGCCCGGCGAATAGAATTGCCGCCTTCGCCGCGCGCGGCATCCCGTAAGCACTCCATGAGTCTGCAATGTGGCATCGTGGGCTTGCCCAACGTCGGCAAGTCCACTCTCTTCAATGCCCTGACCAAAGCCGGCATCGCTGCCGAAAACTACCCCTTCTGCACCATCGAGCCGAATGTCGGCGTGGTCGAACTGCCCGACCCGCGGCTGGCCGCACTGGCCGGCATCGTCAAGCCAGAACGGGTGGTGCCGGCGATCGTGGAATTTGTCGATATCGCCGGGCTGGTGGCCGGCGCGAGCAAGGGTGAAGGCCTGGGCAACCAGTTCCTGAGCCACATCCGCGAGACTGACGCGATCGTCAATGTCGTGCGCTGTTTCGACGACGACAACGTGATCCATGTCGC
>JAYUSP010000150.1:0-6967 GCA_043755615.1 Betaproteobacteria bacterium | reverse complement strand
GAGTACGGCCGCGCGCAGCCAGCCGATGCGGTCGCTGCGGTGGCGTTCAGGATGGGTGCTGCGGGGCATCAAATGTTCCAGTCGAGATCGTTGTCGTTATCGTTATCGTTGTCGTTGTCGTTGTCGTTGTCGTTGTCGTTGCGGCCCTGGCAGCCAGCCCCATGCAACGGGTGCGACCGGGTGCCGACCGATCCGCCGCGGGGCCGCGGGCCCGGCAAGCCGCCGCGCCGCGGCCGTTGACTGCCGGCCCGCGTAGGCCGATTCCGACAACGAGAGGTGCATCTTGTGACGCCGCTGACGCGACGTTTTGGCATTGTCCACAGGCGGGCTCGCGGCGACGCTTCAGGTGCCTTGCGGCAGACCGCAGGGCGGCCATTCAATCCACCGATGAAAGCACCCTCATGCGCACCACGACACCCGCTAAAAGCACGACCGCCACCACCAGGACCACCAGAACCACCGGCAGCACCCGCGCCGCCAACAAGACGCCCGCGGGCGACGCGATCAAGCTCCTGACCAGCGACCACGCCGAAGTACACGCCCTGTTCGTGGATTTCGGCAAGCTGTGCAAGGCGGGCGCGGACGGCGAGGATCGCGGCGCGATCGCCGAGCAGATCTGTATGTTGCTGACGGTACATGCGACGATCGAGGAAGAGATTTTTTATCCGGCCGCGCGGGACGCCGGTGTCGAAGTCGCCTTGCTCGACGAGGCCGAGGTCGAGCACGCCGGCGTCAAGGCACTGATCGCCGAGATCGAAGTGATGGACGCCGACGACACGCTCTACGACGCCAAGGTCAAGGTGCTCGGCGAGTACGTCGATCATCATGTCAAGGAAGAGCAAGACGAGATGTTCCCGAAATGCCGCGCGGCCAAGATGGACCTCAAAGCCCTCGGCAGCGAACTGGCCAAGCGCAAGGTCGTACTGTTGGCCGAGATCAACGAAGCCATGCAAGCGACGCACTGAGCGGCGGATCGCGAGTCGCGACGGCATCCATCGACATCGACATCGCCATTGCCATTGCCATCGGTGATGCGCAATAACGAAGACGCAATAGCGAAGGCGAATTAGCGAAGCGGATCAGCGCGTTGTCGACAGAGCGCGCGGCCCTCACGACCGATCGATCCAGCGTGAGCCCCAGGTGCGCAACCTGGGGCGCACCGGGTCAGCGAAAGAAAAAGTACAGCACGACCAGAACCACTGCCGGGACGCCCAGCACCCAACCAACCAAATACTTGCCCATGACACGCTCCGAAGTGTTGTGAACCCCCAGCCTAGGCCGCACGCTCAGGGACGTCGCGCAGACGACAGCGCGAGCCGGCGTAGGACGATGGCGCGGCACACACCGTCGCGCCAGCGCATCGCCAGCGCGTGGTCAGCGCGTGACCCGCGCCACGTTGGCCTCACTTGGCGCCCTCGACCTTGTGGTCTTCGCGTTTGGCCGCGGCCAGCGCCTCGGGCTCAAGCTCCTCGGCACCGAGGTTCAGGCGGATGAAGATGCCCCACGCGGCCAGCAGCGCGGCGGCCATCAGGCCGATTGCCGCGGCATACGGCAGGTGCGACGGGTCGTCGCGGCTGTAGCGAAAAACCGCCACCAGGGCCTCGATCGACAGCGCCACCACCAGCACGACCAGAAATCGCGACAGAAAACGCCGCACCCGCGACGGCGAGCTCATGTGCGAGGCGCGCTGGATCTCTTCCTCGACGATCGTCTGGCCAAGTTCAAGCGCGGCCACCGCAATCGTCAGCAAGGCGATGCAGTTGAGTAAACCGTCGATGCGCGCCGCGGCACCGCGACCGCTGAAGGGAGCGACGGCTTCAAACAACTCGAAGCCGGCAAAGGCCAGCAAGGCGAACGCGCTGAAGATGAACATCAAGCTGATGACCAGGTGACCCGCGGGAAAGAGTTTGAGCAGCAGCTTCATGGTCAATCAGGCTCGGGAGATCACTGCACCGTGGCTGTCAAGGGCTTGCATGCGGGCGCCACTGCTCAGGGCTGCAACTCGAAGTCGATGAAGCCGCGCTCGACGTCGGTGGCGACAAGCCTGACCCGCACGCGTTGGCCGATATCGAGCTCGGGCCCGCGGCCGATCAGCTTGCCCTCGACCGGCGGCACGAGCGTGCGCACCCAGGTATTGCTGGCGTTGCGCCCGGTGACGATGGCGTCAAAGCGCTGGCCGACATGCGATTGAAGCAGCAGCGCGGCTTCGCACTTGCGCAGCTTGCGCTCGACTTTTTGCGCCGCGTCTTCCTGCTGGCTGCAATGCGCCGCCAGATCGCGCAACTCGGCCGTGCTGTAGGGCGCCGGGCTGCCTGCCAGCGCCGCCTTGAGCAGGCGCGACGTGACCAGGTCGGGGAAGCGCCGGTTCGGCGCGGTGGAGTGGGTGTAGTCGCGCACCGCCAGGCCGAAGTGCCCGATCGGCGCCGCGCCGGGCTGCTCGACGACGTACTCGCCCGAGCCCATCAGCTTGACGATGACCAGCGACAGGTCTGGGAAGCGCAACGGATCGGCCTTTCTGCGCCTGGCCAGGAACAGCTCTAGCGCGCGCGAATCGGGCGCCTCGGGCAAAGTCTCGCCGTACTTGCGCGCCTCGTCGGCGATGCGCGCCCAGCGCTCGGGCGAGCGCACCACGCGGCGCAGCGACGCGCCGCCATGCGCGGCCAGGAAATGCGCGGTGGCTCGGTTGGTGGCGATCATCAACTCTTCGATCAACTGGCGCGCACGGTTCTGCACCTGCATCCGGATCTCGACCACGCGCTCGCCTTCGTACACCGCGCGCGGCTGCAGGGTCTCGAACTCGAGCGCGCCCTCGGCATGGCGGCGCTCGCGCAACCGCTGGGCGACCTCGTCTTGGGTGCGCAGTTGCTGCTCCAGGCCGGTCACCGCGGCGGCGGCGGCGGGCAACGGGCCGGCGCCTTCGATCCACGCCGACAGCGCGTCGTAGGCCAGCTTGGCCTGGTTGCGTACCCGCGCCCGCTGCACGCTGGACTGCATCAGCGTGGCGTCGGCGGCGACGACCATCGTGGTCACGACGGCCAGCCTGTCCTGCCCCGGGTTGAGCGACGTGAGGTCGGTGGACAGCCGCTCGGGCAGCATCGGGAAGATGCGCGCTGCGGTGTAGACGCTGGTGGTGTTGAAGCGCGCGTGGTCGTCGATGGGCGAGCCCTTGGCGACCAGCACATCGACATCGGCCACCGCCACGAAGATCTTGACCGCGCCGCCCGGCAGCAACTCACAGGCCGTCAACTGATCGAGGTCCCGCGAGTCGTCGTTGTCGATCGAGCACCAGGGCAGCGCGGTCAGGTCCTGCACCCGTGCGTCGGCATCGCGGCCGGGGCCGCCGATCGTTGCCAACTGGGCCAGCACGGCAGCGCCGAATTCTGGCTCCAGGCCACGCTCGGCCATGGTCTCGGTGGCGATGCGCACCAGGTCGGCACGCTGGCCAGCAAGCGCTCGCTTCATGAGCAGTCCCTTCCCTTCGAACCATGGCGCAGATGCATAGCCTTTGACCCTGCCTTCGGTGGCGGGCTGCGTCTGTTCGACAACGCACAGACCGGCCCGCCCGCGCTGACTAACTTGGCGCACCGATGCTGAACCCCGCTGTCGCCAAGATCGTTGTCCATCCTGGCGCCTTCGTGGGCCAGACCCTGAAGGCGTTTCGCGCCAACCAGGGCCTGCTGCTGGCCGGTGCGGTGGCTTACTACGCGCTGCTGTCGCTGGTGCCGCTGATGATCCTGACGGTGATCGCGCTGTCACACTGGATCGATCCACCCGAATTGCTGGCCACGCTGAGCCGCTATCTCGAATGGCTGGTGCCCGGGCAGTCGAAGGCGATCGTCGTCGAGCTGGCCAACTTCATGACCCACCGCGAAACGATCGGCTGGGTGCTGCTGGCGACGATGCTGTTCTTCAGCTCGCTGGCCTTCACGGTACTCGAGAGTGCCATGTCGGTGATCTTTCATCACCGTGTGGCCAAGCGCCGCCGCCCGCTGCTGGTGTCGCTGCTAATTCCGTATGCCTACATCCTGTGCCTCGGCGTGGGTCTTCTGCTGGTGACCCTGGTCGCCGGCGGGCTGCAGGTGCTGGGCGAGGAGCACATTCAATTCCGCGGCCGAAGCTGGTCGCTCGACGGTGCGTCGCGGGCGCTGCTGTACCTGCTCGGGCTGGCCGGCGAGATCTTCGTGCTGACCTCGATCTATCTGGTGATGCCGGTCGGGCGGCTGTCGTTGGCCCACGCGCTGATCGGTGGCGTCACCGCAGCCGCACTGTGGGAGGTATCGCGCCACGCGCTGGTGTGGTACTTCACCACGCTGTCGCAGATCGGCATCGTCTACGGCTCGCTGACGACCGCGATTGCGGTGTTGCTCAGCCTGGAGCTGGCGGCAACCTTGTTGTTGCTCGGCGCGCAGGTGATTGCCGAATTCGAACGCATCGGCGCCGAGCCCGTCGAAGCCCCGGTGCAGGCGCTGACGACCGGACCGCGCTGACGCTGCGTCGCATCGACGCGATCAGCTCAACTCAACTTAGCTCAGCTCAACGCAGCTCAGCCCGGCTCCGGCTTCGGCCAGCGCCAGGCAAGAATCTCGGGCATGTCCTGACCATGCTGGCGGATGTACTCACGATGCTCGACGAGTTTGTCTCTGAGCATCTGGCGCAGGTGCGCCGCACGGTAACCCAGCGATGGCACCCGGTCGATGACATCGGCGACCAGATGAAAGCGGTCCAGCTCGTTGAGCACGGCCATGTCGAACGGCGTCGTGGTAGTGCCTTCTTCCTTGTAGCCGCGGACATGCAGATTGCCATGGTTGGTGCGTCGGTAAGTCAGGCGGTGGATCAGCCAGGGGTAGCCGTGGTACGCAAAGATGATCGGCTTGTCGCTCGTGAAGAGGGCGTCGAACGCGCGATCGGACAAGCCGTGCGGGTGTTCCGACGGTTGCTGCAGCGTCATCAGGTCGACCACGTTGACGATCCGCACCTTCAGACTCGGCAGATGCTGGCGCAACAGGTCGGCGGCGGCGAGTATTTCCAGGGTCGGCACGTCGCCGGCGCAGGCGAGCACCACGTCGGGCTCGCAACCTTGGTCGTTGCTGGCCCACTCGAACAGCCCGATGCCGGCGGCGCAATGTTTGACCGCGGCGTCCATGCTCAGCCACTGCGCCTGTTTTTGCTTGCCGGCAACGATGACGTTGACGCGGTTGCGAGACCGCAGGCAGCGGTCAGTGATGCACAGCAGCGTGTTGGCGTCAGGCGGCAGGTAGACCCGGATGAAGGCCGACTTCTTGTTCATCACATGGTCGATGAAACCCGGGTCCTGGTGCGAGAAGCCGTTGTGGTCCTGGCGCCAGACGTGCGACGTGAGCAGATAGTTCAGCGACGCGATCGGCCGCCGCCAGGGCAGCTCGCTGCACACCTTGAGCCACTTGGCGTGCTGGTTCAGCATCGAGTCGATGATGTGGATGAATGCCTCGTAACACGAGAACAGGCCATGCCGGCCGGTCAGCAAATAACCTTCGAGCCAGCCCTGGCAAGTGTGTTCCGAGAGGATCTCCATCACCCGGCCATCGGCAGCCAGGCCTTCGTCGCTTTGCACGCGCTCGGCCAGCCAGGTGCGGCTGGTGACTTCGAACAACGCACCCAGGCGGTTGGACGCCGTCTCGTCGGGCCCGACGACGCGGAAATTGCGTGCCTCCAGATTGCGCTGCATCACGTCGCGCAGCAGGCTGCCCATGACGCGCGTCGCTTCGGCGTCCACCGCGCCGGGCTGCGGCACCAACACAGCGTACGAACGAAAGTCGGGCAGCACCAGATCTTTGAGCAGCAGGCCGCCATTGGCATGCGGGTTGCAGCCCATGCGCAGCAGGCCTTGCGGCGCCAGCGCGGCGATGTCCGCCCGCAGCCGACCGTCATCGCCAAACAACGCTGCCGGCCGGTAACTCAGCAGCCACTCTTCGAGCAGCTTCAGGTGCGCCGGGTTGCTGGCGGTATCGGAGAACGGCACCTGGTGCGAGCGCCAAGAGCCTTCGGCGGCCTTGCCGTCGACCAGCTTCGGGCCGGTCCAGCCCTTGGGCGAGCGCAGCACGATCATCGGCCAGCCCGGGCGCTCGGCCTGTGCAGCGGCGCCGCTTCGCGCTGCGCACTGGATGGCGCGAATCTCCGCGGTCACGATGTCCATCGTCGCGGCCATCTGCGCATGCATGGCCAGCGGCTGCGACCCCTCGACAAAATGCGGCCGCCAGCCATAGCCGACCAACAGCGCTTCGAGCTCGGCGTGCGGGATGCGCGCCAGCACGGTGGGGTTGGCGATCTTGTAGCCGTTGAGGTGCAGGATCGGCAGCACCGCGCCATCGCGCGCGGGGTTCAGGAACTTGTTGGAGTGCCAGCTTGCCGCCAGCGCACCGGTCTCGGCCTCGCCGTCGCCGACGACGCAGGCGACGATCAGATCGGGGTTGTCAAATGCGGCGCCATAGGCGTGGGCCAACGAGTAGCCCAATTCGCCGCCCTCATGGATCGAGCCTGGCACTTCGGGCGACACATGGCTGGGAATGCCCTGCGGCCACGAGAACTGCCGAAACAGCCGCTGCAGGCCGTTGCGGTTGCGTTCGATGGCCGGATAGTGCTCGGTGTACGACCCTTCCAGATAACTGTGCGCCACGATGCCCGGCCCGCCGTGGCCCGGGCCCATGACGTAAATCATGTTCAGATCGTTCTCTTTGATCAGCCGGTTCAGGTGAACGTAGAGAAGGTTCAAACCCGGCGTCGTGCCCCAATGGCCCAACAGGCGCGGCTTGATGTCTGCCAGCGTGAGCGGGCGCTCCAGCAGCGGGTTGTCCTGCAGATAGATCTGCCCGACCGACAGGTAGTTCGCCGCACGCCAGTAGGCGTCCATCTTCTGCAGGGTGTCAGGGGTCAAGGAATCGGACATGGGGGCCTTTCAAGATCATTGACTTCACGATGGGGGCGCGGGGGA
>JAYUSP010000149.1:0-6976 GCA_043755615.1 Betaproteobacteria bacterium | reverse complement strand
CGCAAACCGCAGCGATACCCGTAGGTATCGCGAGGATTTGCAACGCCGCCCGCGGGCCGAAGACGCGCCTTTGTGTTCCGAAATCTCTGTGCCGGCGTACTAGCGCGGCCGTTGCGGGTCGAACCCATCCATCACCACCCGGGCGCCGCTGGCGTGGGAGTGGTAGATCGCGGCCTGGACATGCAGGTTGGTGAGATAGTCGCTGGCGCTGTTCTCGAGCATTGCACCGTCGCGCAGGTGGGCTAGCACATGCGCTTGCAGCGCCGCGCAGGCACCTCCAAAAGCACCGGCAAAAGCACCGTCAAGAACGCCCGCGCTGCCGTGGCCGTAGTCATGCGCGGCTTCGATCCCGTGATGCGGTTTCCACCACAGGCGGCCATCACCGTCCAGACGCATCACGCCGCACGCGCCTTCGATCCACATCTCGCCGAGAGTGCGGCGCGGGTTTGCCGCGACATGGTCGTTGAGCCGGTTGCCGTCGAACAGGCCCTGGCGGTCGTCGTCGAACTCGAAGATCACCAGGCCCGCATCTTCGCCGGCGATCGCCGGGTTCAGGCGTCGCAACCGCGCGGTGACCGCGCGCACCTCGCCAAAGAGGCAGCGAAAGCTATCGATGAAGTGCACGCCGGTTTCGCGGATCAGAAACTGCGGCATCGCCTGGAAATAAGGCTGGCGTTCCAGATACGCTTGCGCACCCTGGCCGTCGCCCGGGCGCAGCCGAAACGTCACACCATGCAGGCGCCCGAAGCGGCCCGCGTCGATCCAGCGCCGGCATTCGCGAAACCATGGCGCGAAGCGGAAGTTTTCATGCACCACGAGCGGCACGCCGCTGTCGGCGGCGAGTGTTGCCATCTTTTGTGCCTGTGCCAGATCAACACCAAACGGCTTCTGGCAGATCGTCGGGATGTGCACTGCCAAGGCCGCTTGCACGACCGGCCACTGCGCCGCCGGTGGCAAGACGGCGTCGACGACGTCCGGGCGCGTGGCGGCAAACATCTCGGCGGCATCGGTGAAACACGCGGCGATGCCGAAGCGCCCGGCCAGGGCTTCGGCGCGGGCGAGATCGGTATCGGCGATGGCGACGACCTCGGCGCCGGCGTCGCGCCAGCCTTCGAGATGAAAGGGCGCAAAGTACCCGGCGCCGACGACCACGATGCGCGGCTTCATCGTGTCAGAGCCCGTCGATCACGGCGCGCGTGATGGCCGCGGTGCCGCTGCTGCCGCCAAACTCGTGCGGCCGCACCGTGCCGCTGGCGAAGACGTTTTCGATCGAAGCCTCGACCCGGCGCGCGCCATCGGCCAGCGCTGCGTCGCCGTCGCGCTGCGCCAGCCAGTCAAGCATCATGACCACCGACAACAACATCGCAGTCGGGTTGGCGATGCCCTTGCCGGCGATATCTGGCGCGCTGCCATGTGCCGGCTGGAACAGCGCGTACTTGTCGCCGATATCGGCCGATGGCGCCATGCCCATGCCGCCGGCCAGCGCCGCGATCTGGTCCGACAGGATGTCACCGAACATGTTCTCGGTGACGAGCACGTCGTAGGCCCAGGGTTTCAGCACCAGGTTGAGCGCCATCGCATCGACATAGGCGCTTTGGGTGCCGATGTCGGGGAAGGCCAGCGCGCGTTCGTCGAAGACCGCGCGCCAGAACGCCATCGACGTGAAGACGTTGGCCTTGTCAACATTCGTCACATGGCCACGTTTGCCCAGCGCCTTGCGCTGGCGTGCCAGCTTGAACGCAAAATCGCAGACGCGGGCGGTGCCAGCGCGGCTGATCTTCATCGTGTCGTAGGCGGCGTCGGCTTCGATGCGGCCACGCCCGCGGGCATAAAACAGCCCCTCGGTGCTTTCGCGCACCAGCACCAGGTCGATCTCGGCTGCGCGCGGGCTGGCCAGCGGCCCGGGCAGGCCGGCAAAGGTGCGGATCGGGCGCACGCCGGCGTACAGATCGAGCGCAAACCGGATGTCGAGCTGCGGGATGATTTCGGTGCCGTCGGCCGCGCGCACATGCGGCAGGCCCATCGCGCCGAAGAGGATCGCGTCGGCGTCGCGGCAACTTTGCAGCGTGCGGTCAGGCAACGCCACGCCGGTGTCGACATAGTGCTGCGCGCCGGCCGGCTGCACCCCGGTCTCGAAGCGGCGCGCAAGCCGCGGCTGCAGAGCCTTGAGCACGGCCAGCGCGGCATGCGTGACTTCGACGCCGATGCCGTCACCCGGAAGCACGGCAATTGAGTAGCTTGTGGTGGTCATGACCAGGCCTTCAGAGCTGCACAAGTCGGTACTGCTCAAAGATCGCCAGCAGCTCGCGGCTGGCGCGTTGACGGTGGTCGCGGTTGACGCGCGCGGCGCCGTCGGCATCCCCCGCGGCCAGGCGCTCGACCAGCGCGCGATGCTCCTGGGTCGAGACCACCGGCTTCGGGCGCAGGCGCAGCGTGACCATGCGCGCACGGTGGGCGCGGTCCCAATAGTTCATCACGGTGGCCTGCAGTTGCCGGTTGCCGGCCAGATCGACGAGCTGGGCGTGAAACGTTTCGTCGGCTGCGGCCCAGGCGTCGAGGTCGCCGGCCTTGAGTGCCTTGTCCATCAACTTGGTGGCGTCGACCAGCGGCTTGAGCACCAGCGCCGACGGCCTGCTGCGCGCCAGGATCTCGACCGCCAGGCATTCGAGCGCGGTGAGGATCTCGTAGATCTCGCGCATGTCGGCGGCCGACACCGGCAACACACGCATGCCGTGGCGCGGCACGACCTGCACCAGGCCGTCGTTCTGCAGACGCATCAGCGCCTCGCGCACCGGCGTGCGGCTGATGCCGAGTGCGAGCGCCACATCCTGCTCCAGCGCCTGGTGACCGGGCGCCCACTCGGCGTCCAGGATGCGCTGGCGGATCGCTTTGTACGCGCGCTCGACGGTCGGCGGCGACAGCGAAGCGGCAGCGATGATCGGGCTCATTGCAGGCGCCAGTGGGCGGGTTCGACACCAGCGGCCGCCAGCCGCAGGCGCTGCAGCATGTCGCCGAGCAGGCAGCCGAGCAGCGCGTCGCGCCGGTCGGGGCCGCAGAAGGCGATGCTCGAGATGTTCTTGCAGCGGCGGCCGGTGTCACGGTCGAGGTGCTCGCGCGCCATCGTGCCCGATTGGTAGGCGGCTTCGACCCAGGCCAGGTGATCGGTATCAGCGTCTTCGAGCCACAGTGTCTGCGCACCATCGGGCGCGACGCGGATCAAGCGGTTGCTGACGATGCTCACGACCCAGGCGTGGCCGTCCTCGTCGAACGCGAGCCCGTCGGGGAAGGTGCCGGCGCCAAATTCGCAGACCACTTCCTTGGTGCCGAGCGAACCGTCGGCACGCAGCAAAAATCGCGACAGGCGGCGGCCGAAGGTTTCATTGACGTAAAGCCAGCCGCCATGTTCTGCGACCTCGTTTGTGTAGCCCAGGCCGTCGGCGACGATGCGCGCGCCGCGCTCGTCCACGCGGACGATGAAGCCGTCAGCGCAGCTTTTGCGGTAGCCCAAAGCGCGTGGCGACAGGCGCGTGCTCACGGTCACCCAGAAGCCGCGATCGGCGCCGCGCAAGACAAAGTTGGTCGGCGGCAAGCTGATCTTGTCGACTTCCAGCAGCCACGGTGCCGCCTGGCCATGGCGCGTGAGCCGAAAGACGCCGCCCTCGTCGTGCCCCAAGTGCGCAAGCAGAAACGAGCCGTCGTCGAGCAATGCGATGCCGTTCGGTTGGAGTGCCAGCCCATCCGGCCCGGTGGCGGTGTACAGCGCGGTGGTGCCGTTGGGGCGCACATGGTGGACGCCGCCGCGCCAGTCGGCCGTGAAGACGTCACCCGCTTGTGTGGCGAGCACACATTCAGGTCGCACCAGACCCCGGCCGATGGGGCCGAGCAGGTGAGCGGTAGGGTGCAGCACAAGGCCCGTCGATGCCTCGGGCGGTTCGGGTTGACGGATGGATGCATTCATTAATGAATACGTTAACGCATTCAGTGATGGTCGTCTAGTGGACTGACCCAGGGCCGACCCAGGGCCGACCCAGGGCCGACCAGGGTGTCGACACCGGCCCGCCAGCGGCCGCGAGGCGCACGACGGCGCTTCAGCGCTTCAGACGGCGCGCCGCAGCCACTCGACGCTGGCGATGCCGGCCAGCGTGGCCAGCAGCGAGCCGACCAGGTGCGCGCCAATCGCGGCGCTGGCCAGCAGCAGCCGGCCCTGCTGCAGCAGCAGCACAACTTCGGCCGAGAAGGTAGAGAAGGTCGTCAGCCCGCCGAGAAAACCGGTGATCACGAACAGGCGCCACTCGGCTGGCCACCCCGGCTGATGCGCGAACAGCGCTACCGCCACGCCGACGAGATAGCCCCCGACCACATTCGCCAGCAGCGTACCGGGCGGGATCGACGGGAAGAGGTGGTTCAGCCCGGCACCCAGGCCCCAGCGCAGCAGCGCGCCGATCGAGGCTCCGGCGCAGACCGCCGCGATGCCGGGCCACAGGCCTTGCAAGCTGCTCAGACTCATCCAGCGATTATCGGTGGCTGCCTTCGGTACCATGCGCGGCGGCAAACAACCGGGAGCAGCGCGCGATGGGCATGGACGTGGTCGACTACGAGATCAAGGGCGCCGAGATGCAGTTCGTCGAGATCGAGCTCGACCCAGGCGAGGCGGCAGTCGGCGAAGCCGGCAGCATGATGTTCATGGACGCCGGCATCGGCATGGACACCGTCTTTGGCGACGGCAGCGGCAGCGAAGGTGGCATCTTCGGCAAGCTGCTCGGCGCCGGCAAGCGCCTGGTCACCGGTGAGTCGCTGTTCACGACGGTCTATTCGAACAACGCGACGCAGAAACAGCGCGTGGCTTTTGCGGCACCTTACCCGGGCAAGATCCTGGCGATGGATCTGCGCCAGCTCGGTGGCACGCTGATCTGCCAGAAGGATGCGTTTTTGTGCGCCGCACGCGGTGTCTCGCTGGGCATCTTTTTCCAGAAGAAACTTGGTGTCGGTTTTTTTGGCGGCGAGGGTTTCATCATGCAGCGGCTTGAGGGCGAGGGCCTGGCTTTTGTGCATGCCGGGGGCTCGATCCTGAAGCGCGAATTGCAGCCCGGCCAGACGCTGTTTGTCGACACCGGCTGCCTGGTCGCGATGACGCCGAATGTCAGTTTCGAGATCCAGTTCGTCGGCAAGATCAAGACCGCGCTGTTTGGCGGCGAGGGGCTGTTTTTTGCCAAGGTCACGGGCCCGGGCACGGTCTGGCTACAGAGCCTGCCGTTCTCTCGACTCGCTTCTCGCGTGTTTGCGGCGGCGCCCCAGCGCGGCGGCTCGCGCGAAGAAGGCTCGTTGCTCGGCGGCCTTGTCGGTGGTGGTGTGCTCGGCGGCATCCTGAGTGGAGACGATGAATAGGCCGCACACGCGCTGGTGGACAGGGCCCGCGCTGATGACGTTGACCGCGCTGTCGGCCCTGCTCGTCTTGCCGAGCGCTGCGGCAGCGCCGGCAGCGCCCGCAGTGCCCGCGGCATCGGCGCTTGCCGCAACTTCGCTGCATCTCGAGGATTTCACCTGGGTCGAGCTGCGCGCGCGCATCGATGGTGGCGCCACGACGGTGCTGATCCCGATCGGCGGCACCGAGCAGAACGGGCCGCATCTCAGTCTGGGCAAACACAACCAGCGGGTGCGTGCACTGGCCGAAAAAATCGCGCAACGGCTGGGCAACGCGGTGGTCGCGCCGGTGCTCGGCTATGTGCCCGAGGGCGGCATCAAACCGCCGACGCAACATATGCGTTATGCGGGCACGATCTCGATCCCCGAAGCTGCCTTCGAAGCCACGCTGGAAGCCGCAGCGCGCAGCCTGCGCCAGCATGGTTTGCGCGATGTCGTGCTGCTCGGTGACCACGGCGGTTACCGCGCCAGCCTCGACCGTGTCGCGGCGCGGCTGAACCAGGTTTCTGGTGCCCGCAGCAACGGCGATGGTGGCGGCCGCGCAGCGGGCCGCGTGCTCGCCCTCGACGCGTACTATCGCGCCGCGAGCGCAGGTTTTGCCGATACCCTCAGGCGCCGCGGATTTTCAGCCGCAGAGATCGGCAGCCACGCCGGCCTGGCGGATACTTCGCTGTCGCTGGCCCTGCACCCGGCGGGTGTGCGTACCGAAGTCATCGCCGCCGGCCGCAGTGCCGTTGATGTGAACGGCGTTGTCGGCGACCCGCGCCGGGCCAGCGCCGAGTTGGGCCAGCTCGGCGTCGAGCAGATCGTCGCAGCCTCGGTGGCTGCGATCCAGGCGCAGTTGAAGCGCTGAGCGCCGCCCGGATTCATTCACCCCGTTTCTCTGAAGCTCCCTCCAAGTCATGAAATCGAAACTTCGAAGCCCCCTGGTGGTCGGCACTGCAGCATCTGCGGTTCTGGGCCTGTGTGTCTGGCTGGCGTCGGCGCTGCTCAGTGCCGGTGTCGGCGGCGACGCACATGCGCAGGCCGCTGCAACGTCAGTGTCACCCGCACCTGCACCATCACCCGCATCAGCCGCGCCGGCCCCGATCAGCACCTTGCCCGGCATGCCGGCGGTGCTGGATTCGCGCAACCTCTACAGCGAGACGGCGACCGGCAAGATCAGCGCCGCCACGGCCGGCGCGCTGGAGCGCATCTATGTGCCGAACCTGCGCTCCAACGATGTTTATGTCATCGATCCGGCGACGCTGAAAGTCGTGAGCCGGTTCAAGGTCGGCATCGGGCCGCAGCACGTCGTGCCGTCGTGGGATTTGCAGACCCTGTGGGCGACCAACAATGCCGAAGGCCGCACCGATGGCAGCCTGACGCCGATCGACCCGCGCACCGCCAAGCCGGGCAAGGCAATCATGGTCGACGACCCCTACAACATGTACTACACACCCGACGGCAAGTCGGCGATCGTGGTCGCCGAAGCGCGCAAGCGGCTGGATTTTCGTGACCCGAAGACGATGGCCTTGCAGTATTCGATCGACACGCCCGGCTGCCCGGGCATCAA
>JAYUSP010000148.1:0-6987 GCA_043755615.1 Betaproteobacteria bacterium | reverse complement strand
CTCGTGCTTGAGCGAGTGGAAGGACCTGGCTGTCACGGTCATGCCGCAGACGGGATCCTTCAGCCCGGCGGCAGCCTGGGGCGCCCTGCCGGCGGCGTTCACCAAGGGTCAGTTCCAGCGGCCATCAACGCCGCCTGCGCTGGAGGTCATGACGACTCCCCGTCGGACGTGACGCGAGTCAGCGGCATCGTGCGAAAGCGCCGCGCGCGCACGACCAGGCTGCGCATTTCATCAGCGGCATGCAAGGTCAGGCGATGTGCGGTGAAGCCCGGTCGCGGCGAGATGTGGGTGGCCATCTCGCGCGCCAGCACGAGCTGCCTCTCGGGCGCCTGCGCGAGCATGGCGATGACCAGGTTTTCCAGCGCGATGATGCGAATGCGAAGCTGCGCGCACTCGGTGGCGATCGACCCCGGCACGGCCCGGGGTGCGGCCCGCGCGGCGGCCGGCCGTGGCTCGGCTCGAGCCGGGTCAGTCTTTGGATTTCTTGCCATCGTCGTCGTCCTTGTCGCGGCCCTTGGCCTTGATTTGGCCGTTGCGCTGCCCGGGCTGCACTGGCCGGCTCGCGCCCTTCGCTTCAGGGCGGCCCTGCTTGTGGTTGTCGTCGCCGGCGTGCCGCGCCTGCCTCTGCAGATGCTCGCGCACGACCTCGTCGCGCGGCTGGTAGCGGTAGTTGCGGTCGCGCAGCGCCTGCTGCGCTTCGGCCTTCGGGTAGCGCTTGCCCGAATACCCGCGCTGGTACTTCGGCAGCGGTGCCGGGGCTGGCATCGCGCTGCGGTCCCAGCGGTCCCAGCCACTGCGCCGCTGCTGCCAGTCGTTGCCCCAATGTTCGCCCCAGCGTGGTGGCTCGTCGAGCGGCAGGCCACGGAAGTACCCTGGTGGGTCGCGGTAGTAGCGCACCGGAATGCGCAGCACATACTGCGGCACCCTTTGTGAACCGACCTCGTACCAAGGGCCGTCGAACCACGCACTCGAGTACCAGGTGTCGTGCTGATAGACCCAGTACAAGCCCTCGTAGAAGAACAGGTTGGCAGCCTGCCGCGGCGCGTAGTAGACCGGGTAGCTCGCCACGCGCACAAAGCCCGGGTAGCGCGGCGTATGGATGCCGATGCTCGCGCCGGGCACCGAGATGTTGATGTCGACCTGGGTTTGGGCCTGGCTTGCAACCGCGCCCAGGGCCATCGACACCAGCAGGGCCCAGCGGCCCAGGCAGCGCGCGGTTCTTTTCATGCCGCATCGTCATCCGATCGTCCTGCCGCATCTGTGCGATGGCGCACGCTCGTGGACAGGTCCACCTGAGGCTGCCCCGCGCTCATCGCAGACCCGTCACCCCACGATCGAACCACACGCTGAACGACAGCGGAATGAATGCGCCCAGGCACAGCGCGGCCAGCACATCCGAGGGCCAATGCACACCGAGCACGAGGCGCGACAGCGCCATCAGGCCCATCCACACCAGTGCCAGGCTCGTCGCCGGCCCGGCGCTGCGTGGCCAGATGCGTGCCACGCAGAGCGCGCCGGCGGTGGCCAACGCGGCGCTGCTGAGGGTGTGGCCGCTGGGAAAGCTCGACCCCCAGTAGGTTTGTGTTTCCCACAGCAGCGGCCGGTCGCGGCGGACGATCGATTTCAGCGCATAAACCAGCAGCGGCGCGGTGAGCATCGACGCACCCAGCAGCAGGGCCTCGAAGCGGCGCCTGGCGATCAGCAATGCCGCCACCGCGATGATGCTGGTCGGCAGCAAAAATGCAGCCGATCCGCTCAGCGTGACCACCGCGAAGAAACCAGCCCAGGCCGCAGGCACCTGCTCGCGCACGAACCACAGAATGGCGGTATCGACGGGCCCGGACTCCCGGGCCACGACATCTTCGATGAGCTTGATCGCGCTCATCAACAACGTGAGCACGCCCAGCACCGCCAGCCGGCGGCGCGCCAAGCGCGGCGACCAACCGGGCTGCCAGCGCCGTGCACCGGCCTGCAGTACCAGGTAGGCACCGACGACAAAAAAGGCCAGCTTGGCGATGTCCGCCAGTAGCGCCAGTGCCATCAGCGTGTGCCCTGTCAGCGTGTGCCCCAGGCCCGCACGACCAGCTTGCGCAGCTCGCTGGCCCACAGCACGCTGCTGGCCATCAACGTGCACAGCGCCCATTGTTCGATCGTCAGCGGCACGGTGCCAAAAGCGACATTGAGAATTCCCAGGTTGACCACCGCGACCTGCAGCAGCACCGCCAGGGCGATCGAACCCCACAACCAGCGGTTGACGAAGAGGTGCACAAAAGCACTGCGGCGGTCCGACCGCGCGCTGAAGCAGTTGAACAACTGCGCCAGCACCAGCACCGTGAAGCCCGCCGTGCGCGCGTTGTCCAGCGTCTGTGTGCCTTCGATCATGCCGCCGGGGAGATAGAAGTCGATCGTCAGCAGCGTGGCCAGCGCCATCACTGCGCCGGTCTGGATCACGCCTGACCACATGCGGGCGTCGATCACGCGTTCATCGCGGCGCCGCGGTGGGCGCGACATCACGTCGTCGATGCCCGGATCCACGCCCATCGCCAGCGCCGGGCCGGAGTCGGTGACCAGGTTGATCCACAGGATCTGCGTGGCCAGCAGCGGCAGCACGAGCGCATGGCCGGCACTGGCGGCACTGCCCGCATCACCGCCTGCCAGGCCCAGCACGCCGGCACCCACAACGCCCAGGAACACCGTCAGCACCTCGCCCATGTTCGACGACAACAGGTAGCGCATGAACTTGCGGATGTTGTCGAAGATGCCGCGGCCTTCGCGCACCGCCTGCACGATGGTCGCAAAGTTGTCGTCGGCCAGGATCATCTTGGCCGCTTCCTTCGTCACTTCAGTACCGGTGATGCCCATCGCGACGCCGATGTCGGCGGCCTTCAGCGCCGGTGCGTCGTTGACGCCGTCGCCGGTCATGGCAACGATCTGGCCGTCGGCTTGCAGCGCAGCGACGATGCGCAGCTTGTGCGCCGGCGCCACGCGGGCGAAGACCGAGGTCTTGCGCACCGCTTCCTTGAAGGCCGACTCGTCGAGCGCATCGAGCTCAGCGCCTATGAGCGCCGCCGCGCCGGCTTCGACGATGCCCAGATCGGCGGCGATGCGCGCGGCCGTGCGCGGGTGGTCGCCGGTGATCATGATCACGCGGATGCCGGCGCCGCGCGCCTCGACGATCGCCTGCGCCGCTTCGGGCCGCGGCGGATCGATGATGCCCACCGTGCCAACGAAGATCAGCTCGCGTTCGAGCGTCCCGGCAGCTTGCGGGTCTTCGCCGGCAGCCAGCGGCCGGTAGGCCACCGCCAGCGTACGCAACGCGGCGTCAGTGAGGGTGTCGACATCGGCCACGATGCGCTTGCGCAAGTTGTCGTCGAGTGCGACCACGTCCATGCCGACGCGGGCCTGCGTGCAGTGCGCCAGCAGCACATCGGGCGCGCCCTTGGTGACGAGCACCAGCGCGTCGCCCTGCTCGTGGTCGCGCTCGATGCTCGACATCATCTTGCGCTCGGACGTGAACGGGATCTCGGCGACACGCTCGAACCGCTGCTCGCGCCGCTCGGCCATCGCCGCCTGGCCGAGCTTGCGCTCGGCGACCAGGAAGGCGGCTTCGGTCGGGTCGCCATGGATCTCCCAGCCGCCGCCAGGGGCCTGGCGCAGATCGGCATTGCCGGCCAGGCTGCCGCCACCCAGCACCACCACCTGCTCGTCGTGCAGCGGGCCGGCTTGAAGCTTGCCGCCATCGTGTTCGACCTGGCCCTCGGGCGCGTAGCCGACGCCGGTGACGTGGGTGCCGCCCGACAGCGTCATCACCCGCTCGATCGTCATCTCCGAGCGCGTCAGCGTACCGGTCTTGTCGGAGCAGATCACCGAGGCCGAGCCCAGCGTCTCCACCGACGACAGGTTCTTCACGATCGCGTGGTGCCTGGCCATGCGCTGCACACCGAGCGCGAGCACGACCGACAGGATCGCCGGCAGACCTTCGGGCACTGCGGCCACCGCCAGCGATACACCGAGCAGCAGCACGCGGGTCACGTCGCCGGCATTGCGGATGTCCGACAGGGCAAACAGCGCACCCATCACCACCACGGCGATGATCACCACCGCGATGCCCAACATGCGGCCGATGCGCGTCACTTCCCGGGCCAGCGGTGTCGGCTCGTCCTCAGTGCTCTCCAACAGGGTCGCGATGGCGCCCATCTCGGTGTCCATCGCGGTAGCGGTGACCACAGCGCGCGCGCTGCCCTGCGCCACCGCGGTGCCCTTGAAGACCATATTCAGGCGGTCGCCGAGCGGCACCGCGGCCGGCAGCGTCGCCGCGTCTTTCAACACCGCTTCGCTCTCGCCGGTGAGCGAGGCTTCCTGCACCCGCAGCGAGTTGGCGTCGAGCAGGCGCGCATCGGCGCCGACCGCGTCGCCCTCGCCGAGCAACAGCAGATCGCCACGCACCAGCTCCGCACTGGGCACGCGCAACGGCTGGCCGTCGCGCATCACAGCCGAGGTCGCTTCGGTCATCCGCGCCAGCGCCGCCACCGCGTCGCGCGCCTTGGCTTCCTGCATGAAGCCGAGCGCGCCGTTGAGCAGCACGACCGCGGCGATCACGATCGCATCGACCGGCCAGCCGACGCGGCCTTCGATGAACCACGCCGCCAGCGCAATCACGATCGCCGCCAGCAGCAGGTAGATCAGCGGATCCTGGAAATGCGCCAGCACGCGTCGCCAGGTCGGCAGCGGCGCCGCGCCGCGCAATTCGTTGCGGCCGTGCTCGAGCAGCCGCCGCGCGGCCTCGGTGCCCGTCAGCCCGGCGGCGATGTCGGCTCCGAATTCTTCGGCCACGGCGCCGAAGTCGGTGATGGCGGGGTCAGTCATGCTTCAGCCCGTGCCGCACACGCCGCACGCCGCCGGGAACCGGCGCGCGGCGGAGGGCGCCCGATGTGCCCGCGATCACGCCGCAGTTCAGCCCCCGGTACGGGCTTTGGCGCTTCGTTCCTGCGGGCGTTTTGACTCGCGAGGTGCGTGCACGGGCGGCGCCGTTTCCCGAACCTGTTCTCGCGATGCAGTGGCCTGCGTTTGTGCGCGCGCCGGGAACGGCTGCGGGTTCATGGCCTTGGCTTGATTGCGCGGCGCGGCGGGGCTTTTTGGCTGTTTCATGTCGGTCCTTGGGGTCGCGGGCCGGTGGACCGGCCGATCATTTCCAGTTCGAGTCTCGTCCCGCATCAGGCGGCGGTCTGTTCGATATCGCACCCACCGGCGCGAATGCAAGCCGATCCGCGCGGGGTCCGCACGGGAGTCGCACCCGCCGTGCAGCCGTCAACGTGCGGGCAGGCTCGCGTCACAACACGATGGCCGAGACGCAACCGAAATAGATCAAGAGGCTGAGCACGTCTTGCACGATGGGTGCCAGCGGCCCGCTGCCGTAGGCCGGGTCGGCGCCAGTGCGCGCCAGCAGCCAGGGCAGCACCAGCCCGAGGGTCGAAGCCACGACGCTGGCGCCGGCCAGGGCGAGCGTCACCGCGGCGGCCAGTCGCACCTCGCCGAACACCAGCCAGATCATCGGGAAAGCCAGCAGCGCCAGCACCACGCCGATCATCAACCCCGTGCGCAGTTCGTTGCCGACCAGCCGGCCGATGCCGACATGGCTGAGCGACAAGCCGCGCACCGCGACGGCCTCGCTCTGCGTGCCGATGGCGTCGGCCAGATAGACCAGTCCCGGCACGAAGAAAGCCAGCTCGGGTTTGGCCGTCAGCGTCGATTCGAAGCGCGCCACGATGAAGGTGGCGACCATGCTGCCGCCCAGGCCCACCACCAGCCACGGCAGCCGGTGTCGGGCGCGGCGCAGCGGCGCCTCTTCGAGCGCATTGCGCGCGTCGGCCGATTCGCGGGTGATGCCCGCCAGACGGTGCAGGTCTTCGACATGCTCACGGCGCAGGATGTCCATCATCGTGGTCGAGGCGACGACGCCGACGAGGCGGCCATCGGCATCGACCACCGGCATCGCGGCCACGCCGTGATGCAGCGCCATCGAGGCCATCTTTTCCTGGTCGATGTCGGACGCCACCCGAGGCTGGCCCGGCTTCACCGCGCCACCCAGGGCAGCGTCGTCGGGCAGGGTCAGCAACTCGGCTGCGGTGAGCGTGCCCAGGAGACAGCCGTCGTCACCGATCACGCACGCCAATTCCCAGTCGCTGCGGCCCTGCTGGCGAATCTGCTGGCGCACGGCCTGTGCCGTGTCGCTGCTTCGCACCCGCACGGGATGCAGGCCGGCATGCTGGGCGGCCGTCTCAGACGCCGGCGCGGGGGTCATGGCTGCGTCGGCATGGCGATGCGCCAGCAGTCAATGCCAGGTCGGCACGCTGCCGTCATAGCGGCGGCGCGGCTCCTTTTTGCCGCGCTTCGAGGATCGGCTGCCACGGCCCGTACTTGTGCTGCTCGGCCGAGAGGCCCGGCGTGTAGGGCGCGAACGCTGCATCCACCAGCTTGTTCTTGCGCGCCGGGAAATCGGCTGGCATGTTGCCCTTGATGAAGCCGGCGGCGAGCGTGATGCGGGCCATGCCGGCGCCGTTGTTGTTGCTGTCGGGCCCCCACAGCGGCGGGAACAGGTAGCCGTCGCCGTCGCCCGCCTTGCCGCGGCGCTGGCCCTGGCCTTTGTCGCCATGGCAGGCCACGCAGGTGCCGGCATAAACCTTCGCCCCTGCCGCCGGATCGGCCGCGCGAGCCAACAACTTGAGCTTCAGCGTGCCCGCGCCCTCGACCTGCGTGCCTACCGCGATGCCCGTGGAGAGGAACTTCAGGTACGACAGCATCGCCTTCATCTCGGCGCCGGCCAGCGGCAGCGGCCGGCCGTTCATGCTGCGCTCCATGCAGCCGTTGATGCGCTCCTCGGTGGTCGAAATGGCGTCTTCGCGGCCGCGCTATTGCGGGAAGCTGACGAAGGTGCCGACCCAGGGGTTGCCGAACTTGCGGCCGCCGGCATCGAGACCTGGGCCCAGA
>JAYUSP010000147.1:0-6999 GCA_043755615.1 Betaproteobacteria bacterium | reverse complement strand
CGTGCTCACCGCGCAGTGGGGCCCGTCGGTGGCGAAAAATCCTTTCCTGCAGTTCAACGTCAAGGCGGCCAAGGCGGGGGACAAGATCACCGTCTCGTGGGTCGACAACCGGGGCGACAAGCGCACCGATGAAGCAACCGTGACCTGACCCGATGAAAGCACGCATGAGCACCAAGAACGCGTTGCTGGCGGTTGGTTTGATGCTGCTGGGAGCGGCCGCATCAGGCCAGACCAAGTCATCGGCCGACGCGATTGCCGAATATCGCAAGATGCTCGAAGACGGCAACCCGGCTGACTTGTTCGAAGCCAAGGGCGAAGCCTTGTGGAAACAAAAACGCGGGCCGAAGCTGGCCACGCTCGAAGCCTGCGATCTGGGCAAGGGCCCGGGCAATGTCAAAGGCGCGTTTGTCGAGTTGCCGCGCTTCTTCGCCGACAGCGGCAAGGTGCAGGATCTCGAATCCCGCCTTGTGACCTGCATGCAGACCTTGCAGGGTTTCGACGGCGCCGAGATCGCCAAGACGCCGTTCGGCCGCGGTGAGCAGAACAACGTCACCGCGCTGGCGACCTGGGTCGCGGCCGAGTCGCGCGGCTTGCGCTTCAAGCTGCCGCAAGGCCACGCCCAGGAGCGCCTGAGCTACGAAATCGGCAAGCGGGTCTTTTATTTCCGCGGCGGTACGCATGATTTTTCTTGCGCTTCGTGCCACGGCGAAGACGGCAAACGCATCCGGATGCAAGACCTGCCGAATCTGACCAAGAACCCCGGTGATGGGGTCGGCTTTGCAGCCTGGCCCGCCTACCGCGTGAGCAACGGCCAGATGTGGGGCATGCAATTGCGGCTGAACGACTGTTATCGGCAGATGCGCTTTCCATACCCCGGCTTTGGCTCTGAACCCACGATCGCGGTGGCGACCTTCATGGGCGTCAACGCGCAAGGTGCGGCGTCGATTGCACCTTCGATCAAACGTTGAACATCGCACCATGAGCTTGGAGTCGAGCATGTCATTCAGGATCATCTGGCGTGGTGCGGCAGCACTGCTTGCAGCCGCCTCGCTGGTGGCCTGCGCCACGCTGCCATCGTCGGCCGAACTCGACCAGATCGCGCAGGCGGCGATGAATGCGTCGTTCCGCGACGAAGGCATTGCCAAGGCCGACCGCATCCGCCAGGACCTGGGGCAGAGCGCCTGTTCGTCGGAAAAGCCGGCACCCGACGACGCTGCACAGCGCATCCAGGCCGAAGCACTGGCAACGGTGCAGTGGCCGGCCGGTGGCCGGTACATTGGCGACTGGCGTGAAGGTGAAAAGCTCGCACAAAGCGGCCGTGGCATGACCTGGACCGACACGTCGGCGGCGACCAACGCCAACGGCGGCAACTGCTACAACTGCCACCAGATCGACGCGAAGGAAATCTCCTACGGCACCATCGGCCCGAGCCTGTGGAACTACGGCAAGCTGCGTGGCATCCAGGACGTGACTGCGGCGACTGCGGCGCCGATCGTGCAGTACACCTGGGTCAAGTTATGGAACAGCAAAGCCTATGCAGCCTGCTCCAACATGCCCCGGTTCGGCCACGCCAAGCTGCTCGACGCCGACCAGATTCGCCACTTGATGGCGCTGCTGCTCGACCCCGCGTCGCCGGTGAATCGATAAGGTCGAGGCAAGGTCGACGTGGCGCGCCGGTCGATCGCCACGCCTCATCGCCGCCCCTCATCGCCACGCCTCATCGCCACACCACATCACCGCGCGCGACATCGCATCGCACGGATCGATAGAACATGACTCTGACGAAGCGCGAGTTTTTCCAGGTGCTCGCCGCGGCTTCGGCCGCCGGCATGGGCCTGGCGCGCCATGCCGAGGCCGATGCTGCCACCGCACAACAAGGGCTCTACGACCTGAAGCCCTTTGGCAATGTGTCGTTCCTGCACATGACTGACTGCCACGCGCAGTTGAAACCGATGCACTTTCGCGAGCCGAGCGTGAACCTCGGCGTCGGCGCGATGCAGGGCCAGTTGCCACACCTGGTTGGCGACGCGTTGCTCAAACGAGCCGGCGTGCCAGCCGGCAGTGCGTCTGCGCACGCATTCACTTTCATCGATTTCGAGCGCGCAGCGCGGCGCTTCGGCAAGGTCGGCGGTTTTGCCCATCTGGCCACGCTGGTCAAGCAGCTCAAGGCGAGCCGGCCGGGTGCGTTGCTGCTCGACGGCGGCGATACGTGGCAGGGTTCGGCCACGTCGCTGTGGACCGACGCGCAGGATATGGTCGACGCGGCCAAGCTGCTGGGCGTCGACCTGATGACCGGCCATTGGGAATTCACCTACGGCATGCGGCGGGTCAAGCACATCGTCGACAAGGACTTCAACGGGCAGATCGAGTTTCTGGCCCAGAACGTCAAGACCAGCGACTTCGGTGACCCGGTCTTCAAGCCCTGGGTGATGCGGGCCATCAACGGCGTTCGCTGCGCCATCATCGGCCAGGCCTTCCCCTACACGCCCATCGCGAACCCGCGTTACCTGGTCGCCGACTGGAGCTTCGGCATCCAGGAAGAGAACATGCAGAAAATGGTCGACGACGCGCGCGGGCAGGGCGCGCAGGTCGTCGTGCTGCTGTCGCACAACGGCATGGATGTCGACCTGAAGATGGCCAGCCGCGTGCGTGGCATCGACGCCATCTTCGGCGGCCACACCCACGACGGCGTGCCGGTCGCGGTGCCGGTGGTCAACGGGGGCAGCACGGCCGGCGGCAAGACGCTGGTGACCAACGCCGGCAGCAATGGCAAGTTTCTCGGTGTGATGGATTTCAGCGTCCGTGGCGGCCGCGTCGACGACTTCCGCTACCGGCTGCTGCCGATCTTTGCCAACCAGCTCAAACCCGACGCCGAGATGGACGCACTGATCCATCGGATCCGCGCACCCTTTGAGTCGCGTCTCGCAGAAAAACTCGCAGTGACCGAAGGGCTGCTCTACCGCCGCGGCAATTTCAACGGTGCCTGGGACCAGTTGATCTGCGACGCGTTGATCGAAGTGCAGGGCGCCGAGATCGCGTTTTCACCGGGCTTTCGCTGGGGCACGACGCTGCTGCCCGGTGACACGATCACCCGCGAGTTGATGATGGACCAGCTCGCGGTGACCTACCCCTATGCGACCGTCACATCGATGAGCGGGCAGATGATCAAGACGGTGCTCGAAGATGTCGCCGACAACCTTTTCAATCCCGACCCGTATTACCAGCAGGGCGGCGACATGGTGCGGGTCGGCGGCCTGGGCTACACCTGCACACCAGGTGCGGCGATGGGCAGCCGCATTGGCGATATGCGCCTGGCGGGCCGGCCGATCGAGGCCGACAAGACTTACAGGGTCGCCGGTTGGGCGCCGGTGGCTGAAGAGGCCAAATCGGCACCCGGCGTCAAACCAGTGTGGGACGTGGTGCAAAGCTGGCTGCAGTCACAAGGCGGGCGCGTCAAAACACGCAAGATCAATACGCCCCGGCTCGTGGGCGTGGACAACAACCCGGGCATGGTGTGAGCCGGGCCGCCCGGGAAATCGAGCAAATGGAGCAAATGATGATCAAAACCAAAAAACTTGTGATGCTGGCGACGATGTCGATTGTCTGCAGCCTGGCCTGGGCGCAGGACAAGGTGGCGTACCACATCAACGATTCCGCCACGCAGGCGCTGGGCACGCTGCGCAACTTGAAAAATCACCTTGATGTCGATCCGACTGCGCGCATCACCGTGGTCAGCCACGCGGCGGGCGTCGACTTCCTGATCCAGGACGCCAAGGATCGCAACGGCAACCCCTACGACATCGCCGTGCAGGACCTGGTTCGCCGTGGCGTGAAGTTCGAGGTCTGCGAGATCACCTTGACCAACCGCAATCTCAAGCGCGACCAGTTCATCCCGGAAGCGAGCTTCACGCCGTCGGGCGTGGTGCGCTTGACGAAGCTGCAGGTGCAGGGCTTTGCGTATCTCAAGCCCTGATCGGCTTGTGGCCATGCGGGGCGGGCGTGGTGTGCGCAGTGCGGCGGCATTGTTTGCTGGCCTGATGGTGCTCACGGTCCTCACAACTGCCGTTGCGCAAGCGCCGTCGGCATCAGGCCGGGCAAGCGCCGTGAAAGCGGTGAAAGTCGCCGACGCGGTCTGGATGGTGCAGGGCGATGCCGCGGCCGGCTCGGCGGCCAACCGCAACTTCGTATCGAACGCGGGCTTTGTGGTCACCGATGACGGCGTGGTGGTCATCGACGCGCTCGGCTCGCCAACGCTGGCGCTTGAGCTGCTGGCCGAGATCCGGCGTGTCACCAAGCAGCCGGTTCGCCATGTCATCGTGACCCACTTCCATGCCGACCACATCTACGGCTTGCAGGCCTTCAAGGCCACGGGCGCCAACATCATCGGCCACGCCGGCGGCCGCGAGTATCTGGCCTCAGACACGGCACGATTGCGGCTCGAAGCGAGTCGACAAGACCTGGCACCCTGGGTTGACGCGGGCACGCGGCTGGTCGACGCTGACCAGTGGCTCGATCGGCCCGACACCGCGCTGCGGCTGGGCCGCACCGAACTGCTGATCCGCCACCTCGGGCCGGCGCATACGCCCGAGGATCTGGTGGTCTTTCTGCCGCAGCAGCGCGTGCTCTTTGCCGGCGATCTGGTATTCAGGGGCCGGATTCCTTTTGTCGGCCAGGCCGACAGCCGGCGCTGGATCGACGCCTTGGGCAAGCTCATCGATCTGCGGCCGACGGTGGTGGTTCCAGGCCACGGCCCGCCGTCGATCAACCCGATGCAGGATCTGGTGCTGACCCGCGACTATCTGGCGCATCTGCGTCTGACGATGGGCGAGGCGGCGCGCAACCTTGAGCCGTTCGACGAGGCCTATTCACGTGCAGACTGGTCGCGCTTCGAGCAACTGCCGTTGTTCAAGCTGGCCAACCGGATGAACGCCTACAACACCTATTTGCTGCTCGAGCAGGAAGGCCGTTGAGATGAGCAAAAGCAGCGAAGACCGGGTCTTCGATTCGGTGGCCGAGCTGTTCGCGGTGCTGTCGACACCGATTCGGCTGAAGATCATCAGCGCGGTCTGCCAGGGCGAAAAAAACGTCTCCGAGCTGCTCGCGCAAATCGATACGACGCAGCCGAACATGTCGCAGCACCTGAGTACGCTTTACCGCAGCGGCGTGTTGGCCAAGCGGCGCGACGGCACCCAGATGTATTACCGGTTGCAGAGTGAGCGCGTGGCGACGTTGTGCCGAGCGGTGTGCACGCAGGTCGCCATCGAACTCGACGGCGAAGAAGACGTCGCGGCAGTCGACCGGCTCGTGCCGTTGCTACGGCGTTAGCAAGGGTTCAGAAACCTCATCCGTGCCCGCGACAATGATTTGACATAATATACATCGTCGCGCATACAATAAGCCGACCAGAACGCCTCATCGCGAGGCCACCGGCACCCAGAGTTGCAGCCGCGGCAGCATCAGGCGGTACGGCGCCAACAGCACTGCCGCCATCGCCACCTTGACCACCACATCGCCGGCCGCCAGCATCCGCCAATCGACTGGAGTGCCCGCAAAGGCAAGGTAGAAAAAGATCAACGTGTCGACCACCGAAGCCACGGCGGAGCCGATGAACGGGGCCTTCCACCACGCACTCTGGCGCCAGCGGTTGAAGACCGCAATGTCCAGGATTTGCGACACGATGAACGCGGTTCCGGATGCGACCGCAATGCGCCATGGCGCGACGGCCAGCGACACCACAACCGCCACCGCAAAACCGATCCAGGCGACTTTGCGCGCTGCCTGGGCGCCTACAGCGCGGTTGGTCAGATCACAAACGAGGTAGACCAGCGGATAGCTGAAAGCACCCCAGGTCAGCCAGTCGTTGATCGGATACTGGACCAGCCAGTTGGAGAAGACGATCACCAACGTCATCGCTGCGATCGGGCGCAGCAGATGTGCAGCGCTGGGGGATGCTGAAGAAGTCATCCCCGATTATCTCTTCGGACACGCGCATGGCCTGCCGGCCCTGAGCCAGCGGCGCGCATGCGCCATCCCGGCAGCCGGGATCAGTCGTCTGAAACTGCGGCGTCGCCAGCCGCATCCGGCTCTTGCAGGTCGGCGCCAAGGTCGGCTGCCTCGTGATCGTCATTGGCGGCACCGATCTGCCGATCCAGCGGCCGGCAGATCCGGCTGCGCAGATGGTTCAGCCGCTCAGAGGCTTCCATCGCCTTGATCACGACCTCGGGGTTCATCAACAGCGCAAAAGGATTGCGGACTTCGGACGGTGTCATGCGGTGGCTCCAGGCAGGATTCGGTTCGATCCCAATGTAGGCCTCGGGTCAT
Organism: Betaproteobacteria bacterium; assembly: GCA_043755615.1. GTDB lineage: Bacteria > Pseudomonadota > Gammaproteobacteria > Burkholderiales > Burkholderiaceae_C > Rubrivivax. The sequence continues at coordinate 678 of JAYUSP010000147.1, read as the reverse complement.
GATCCATCCGCCGCGGCAGCGCCACAAAAGCCGGTCAATTCAACTCTGTCACGGCACTTTGGCACGACTCAGGCAAGCGCCTTCAGCGTGCCAGCGCATCGAGCCGGCTAGCCAGCGCCTCACGCTGCGCGCCACGCGCGAAGTCGGCCGCGCTCATGTTGCGTTGGTTGCGCAGGCGTGGGTCGGCACCCCGCGCGAGCAGCAGGCTCACCGATTCTTCGTTGCCGTAGCGCGCGGCCATCATCAGCGCGGTCGACCCATTCGGCGCCGCCGCGTCGATGGCCGCGGTGCGGTCGAGCAGGTAGGCCACCACTTTCGGTTCCGGGCCGCTGGCGGCGTAATGCAGCGGCGTCCAGCCGCTGCGGTTGACCTGCGCGCCCCGCTCCACCAGGCGCTGTGTCCAATCCAGCGAGCCGCGCAGCGCGGCCATCATCAGCGGCGTCTCGCCGCTGGCATTGCTGGCGTCGACGTTGGTATCGGCATGTTCGACCAGCGCGCGGCCGGCTTTGTGTGCGCCGCCGCGCAATGCCAGAAACAAGCCCACCTGGCCTGCCGGATCGGGTGTGTTGGGGTCGAACCCGCGCGCCAGAAGGCGCGTGACCGTGCTGGCATCATCGATCTCAACAGCCTTGAAAAAGTCCTCGTAGGTGCCCGCTATGGACAGAGAACTCCATACGG
>JAYUSP010000146.1:0-7017 GCA_043755615.1 Betaproteobacteria bacterium | reverse complement strand
GCGAAAGATTGACCTGCGGTGTTGGCATCAGCTAAAGTCCAGTCCCTAGTGCACTTTAGTGGGATTTTGTGTCGTCATTTGCGTTCAAAGGAGGTCCGGTGCACACGCTGGACGGGAAGGGGCGAATCACCGTCCCGGCCCGGTACCGCGACGTGCTGCTGGCGTCCGAAAACGGGCAGATGGTCGTCACCAAGAGCCTGGTGAGTTGCCTGACGCTGTTTCCACGTTCGGTCTGGGACCGTTTCGAAGCCGCGCTGAACGCCAAGCCGGCGTCGTTTGACCCGCTGCGTCGGCTCTTCATCGGCAGCGCCAGCGAAGTCAGCATCGACGGCGCGTCGCGCTTGCTGCTGGCTCCAGAACTGCGCGAGTTCGCCGGGATCGATCGTGATGTCGTTTTCATGGGTTTGGGCAACCGCTTCGAATTGTGGGACAAGGCACGCGCCGCGGCCAACGAATCGGGTGACTTGAAGCAGGACTGGGGCGCGCAGCTCCAGGACCTGATGATCGGATGACCGCGGTCGTCGGCGAAACGCTTCGATGGCAGCACACCACCGTCTTGCTCACCGAAGCCGTCGAGGCCCTGGTGACCAAGCCGGCGGGCGTTTATGTCGACGGCACTTTTGGCCGCGGCGGGCATGCGCGTGCGGTGCTCGCTGCGCTGATGCCGGGCGGCCGTCTCGTGGCTTTCGACAAGGACCCCGAGGCCGTTGCTGCGGCGCGTTCGATCGCCGACCCGCGGCTGTCGATCTGCCATGCCAGCTTTGCGGCGATGCAGGCCGAACTGGCGGCGCTGGGGCTGCGCCGAGTCGACGGCGTGCTGCTCGACCTGGGCGTAAGCAGCCCGCAGATCGACAACCCGGCGCGTGGTTTCAGCTTCCGCTTTGATGCGCCGCTGGACATGCGCATGGACACGACCCGCGGCGAAACCGCTGCGGACTTTTTGGCCCGCGCTGACGAGCGACACATCACCGAGGTGATCCGTGACTATGGCGAAGAACGGTTTGCTTTTCAGATTGCAAAGGCGCTTGTGGCTCGCCAACAGAGCGGGGATCCAGTTCGAACGACAGGTCAACTGGCCGCAGTCGTGGCTCGTGCGGTCAAGACCCGCGAGCCGGGCCAGGACCCTGCAACGCGCACATTTCAAGCTCTTCGGATTTACGTCAACGCCGAGCTTGAAGAGCTCGAACAGGGGCTGAATGCAGCGCTGGCGCTGCTCGCCCCGCAAGGCCGCCTGGTCGTGATCAGCTTCCACAGCCTGGAAGACCGGATCGTGAAGACTTTCATCAGCCGCGAAAGCCGCGATGTCGTTGACCGGCGCGCGCCGTTTGCGCCGGCCAAGCCGATGAAGCTGCTGGCGCTGGCGCGGATCAAGCCCACGCCAGCGGAGATCGCCGCCAACCCGCGCGCGCGGTCGGCGATCCTGCGGGTCGCGCAGCGCACTGCGGTGGCCGCCGGATGAGCCGCACCAATCTGGTCCTGCTGCTGGTGCTCCTGGCGAGTTCGCTGCTGCTCGTCAAAACGGCCTACGAATCGCGTCGGCTGTTTGCCGCGATCGACCGCTCGGGCACGCAAGCGCGCGCGCTCGAAACCGAGTTCAAGCGCCTGGACGCCGAGCGGCAGGCGCAGGCCACGCACCTGCGGGTGGAGAAGGTGGCGCGCGAAAAGCTGCACATGCGCACCGCCTCGCCCGGCGTCACGCATTACGTCGTGGATGCCACTGCGTCGGGAGCGGCGCGGTGAAACCGCCAGCGCTCCACGCGCGTAGCCTGAACCGCAGCAGTGCCGATGGCACCTCGCGCGGCATCTCGCGCGGCGGCGTGCGCCGCGTCAACTACGCCACCAGCCCGCTGCTGGCCAGCCCGACGCCGCCCTGGCGCTCGCGTTTTGTCGTCGCGCTGGTGGCCTTGGCCTTCATGGCGCTGATCGGGCGCGCGGTCTATATCCAGATCATCGGCACCGACTTCTATCTGATGCAGGGCGAGAAGCGTTATGCGCACACGCTCAAGCTGCCGGCCAGCCGCGGCCGCATCCTCGACCGCAACGGCGTCGTGCTCGCCACCAGCGTGCCGACGCCTTCGGTGTGGGCGATCCCGAAAGACTTCGCCGCCGATGTCGGCCAGCGCAAGGCGCTGTCCAAGCTGCTGGGCCTGCCGCTGGCCGAACTCGACAACCGCACCGACGGCGGCGGCGAATTTGCCTGGCTGCGCCGCCAGGTCGACGAAGCGGTGTGGGAGCAGGTCAGCACGCTCGGTGTCAAGGGTGTCTACCAGGTGCGCGAGTACAAGCGCCGCTACCCCGAGGGCGAGGCCGCGGCGCATGTCGTCGGCTTCACCGATATCGAAGAAAACGGCCAGGAAGGCATCGAGCTCGCGTTCCAGAAAGACTTGCAAGGCAAGCCCGGTTCGCGTGGGGTGGTCAAGGATCGCCTGGGCCGTGTTGTTGAAGACAACGGCGAGCGCCTGGAGCCGGTGAACGGCCGCGATATCCAGTTGTCGCTGGACAGCAAGGTGCAGTTTTTTGCCTGGCAAAAGCTGCGCGACGCGGTCACCGAACATGGCGCCAAGGCCGGCAGCGTGGTTGTGCTCGATGTCCAGACCGGCGAGATCCTGGCGCTGGCCAACGTGCCCACCTTCAACCCGGCGCAGCGCCAGAATCTGAGCGGCGCGCAACTGCGCAACCGCGCGCTGACCGATATCTTCGAACCCGGTTCGACGATGAAACCCTTCATCGCCGCGTGGGCGATCGAAAGTGGCCGCGTCACTGCCGAAACGCCAATCCAGACCGCGCCCGGCCAGATCACGATCACCGGCTCGACGATCAAGGACGCCCATCCCCACGGCGTGTTGACCGTCGCCGAAATAATCCAGAAATCAAGCAACGTCGGCACCGTGAAGCTGGCGATGCAGATGGAGCGCCGCGAGATGTGGGAGCTGTATTCGCAGCTCGGTTTTGGCCAGAAGCCGCAGATCGATTTCCCCGGCGCCGTCACCGGCCGCCTGCGCCCGTACAAAACCTGGCGCCCGATCGAGCAGGCCACGATGAGCTACGGCTACGGCCTGTCGACATCGTTGCTGCAACTCGCCCGCGCGTACACCGTCTTCGCCCGCGACGGCGAGCTGATCCCGGTGACGATGCTCAAGCACGACGGCCCGGTCGGCGGGCTGCGTGTGCTGTCGCCCAAGACCGCGCAGCAACTGCGCAAGATGCTGCTCGCCGCCGCCGCGCCCGGCGGCACCGCGCCACGCGCGCAGGCGATCGGCTATTCGGTCGGTGGCAAGACCGGCACCGCCAAAAAGCAGGAAGGCCGCGTCTACACGAGCAACAAGTACCGCGCCTGGTTTGTCGGCCTGGCGCCGGTGAGCAACCCGCGCATCGTGGTCGCGGTGATGGTCGACGAACCGAGCAAGGGTGTTTATTACGGCGGCGATGTCGCGGCACCGGTTTTTGCCCAGGTCGTGCAGCAGACGCTGCGCATGATGGGCGTGGCGCCGGATATCGAAGTCAAGCCGCAGATCGTGATCAAACCCGGCAGCGCCGAGCAGGAGAGTTTTTGATGGCGACGCCGCTGTCACTTGACTCGCCGGTGGCCGCCGCCAGGTGGCTAACGCTGCATTGCAGCGGTACCCTGCGCAGCGACAGCCGCCAAGTCCGGCCCGGTGATGCCTTCATCGCCTGGCCCGGTTATGCCGCCGACGGCCGCCAGCATGTCGGTGCGGCGTTTGCCGCCGGCGCCACCGCCTGTGTCGTCGAAGCCGAAGGTGCCCAGGCGTTTGCCTTTGACGATGCGCGTGTCGCCACGCTGGCGGCGCTGAAAGCCCGCACCGGCGAAGTCGCCGATCTGTTTTTTGGCGCGCCCAGCGACCAGCTCGACCTGCTCGCGGTGACCGGCACGAATGGCAAGACATCGACCGCCTGGTGGCTGGCGCAGGCGCTGTCGTCGATCGGCCGCCGCTGCGGTGTCATCGGCACGCTGGGCGTTGGCGAGCCGCCTGATGCGGTCGCGTCCACGGGGCTGACCACGCCCGACCCGGTGACGCTGCAAGCCGCGTTGCGCGGCTTTGTCGATACTGGTTTCAGCGCCTGTGCTATCGAAGCGTCTTCGATCGGCATCGCCGAACACCGGCTCGCCGGCACGCGGGTGCGGGTCGCGCTGTTCACCAATTTCACGCGCGACCATCTGGACTATCACGGCTCGATGGCTGCCTACTGGGCGGCGAAGCGGCAACTCTTCAACTGGCCCGGCCTGCGTGCGGCGGTGGTCAATGTCGACGACGAACAGGGCGCGCTGCTGGCGCAGGAGCTGGCCGCTGGCGCGCTCGATGTCTGGACGGTCTCGGTCGCGCACACCACAAGCGCTGCACGCCTGAGCGCAAGCCATATCGGCTATGTCGACGGCGGTTTGGCCTTCGACCTGCGCGAGGTTGATGGCGATGGCGGTAACACGGTGCGGGTGCGCAGCCGTCTCATCGGCGACTACAACGTGCACAACCTGCTCGTTGCCATCGGCGGCCTGCGCGCGCTGGGCGTGTCACTCTTCGATGCTGCAGCGGCGGTGCCGGGCCTGCTGCCGGTGCCCGGGCGCATGCAGCGGGTAACGTTGGCTGTGCCGACTGCAGCCGGCGCGCTCGATGCGCCACAAGCAGCCGGCGCGCCCGAGGTCGTCGTCGACTACGCGCACACCCCCGACGCGCTCGAAAAAGTCCTGCAATCGTTGCGCCCGCTGGCCGCCGCGCGGGGTGGCCTGCTCTGGTGTGTCTTCGGCTGCGGCGGTGACCGTGATGCAGCCAAGCGGCCGCTGATGGGTGCCATCGCAGCGCGACTTGCGCAGCGTGTCGTGATCACCAGCGACAACCCGCGCAGCGAATCGGCGGCGGTGATCGTCGCGCAGATCGCCGCCGGCTTAACGCCGCAGGATCGCTTGCCTGATCATGTGCAGATCATCGAAGACCGCCGCGCCGCGATCGGCTTTGCGCTGCACGCCGCAGTCAGCGACGATGTCATCGTCATCGCCGGCAAGGGCCACGAAACCACGCAGGAGATCGCCGGTGTCAAACACCCGTTCTCCGATGCCGACGAGGCACAACGTGCCTGGGAGCAGCGCCGATGATGACCCTGGCCCAGGCCCACGCGCTGTTGCCCGGCTCGGTGCTGATCGGTGACCCCGACAGCGCGGCCGCGGTGCACTTCGAACGTGTCCACAGCGATACCCGCAGCGTCCGCCCTGGCGACCTGCTGGTCGCGCTGCGCGGCGAGCGCTTCGACGCCCACGACCATCTTGCGCAGGCGCGCGAAAACGGCGCCGCGGCGCTGCTCGCCGAGCGTGGCATCCGCGAAGCCGGCCTGCCCGGTTTGCAGGTCGCTGACAGTTATGCCGCGCTGCAAACCCTGGCCGCGGCCTGGCGGCACCGTTTTCATCTGCCGCTGATCGCGGTCACCGGCAGCAACGGCAAGACCACGGTGACGCAGATGGTCGCGTCGATCCTGCGCGAGTGGTTGGGCGTCGGCGCATTTGCCACCGAGGGCAACTACAACAACCACATCGGCCTGCCGTTGACGTTGCTGCGCCTGCGTCAGGACGATGCCTGCTGGCACCGCGCTGGCGTTGTCGAACTCGGCATGAACCACCCTGGCGAGATATCGCTGCTGGCCAGGATCACCCAGCCGACGATCGTGCTCGTGAATAACGCGCAACGTGAGCATCAGGAGTTCATGGCCAGCGTCGAAGCGGTGGCCGTCGAGAACGGCAGCGCGATCGAAGCGCTGCCGCCGTCGGGTACGGTGGTCTTCCCCGCCGACGATTTGCAGGCCGGCGTCTGGCGCGCGCAGGCCGGGTCGCGTGCGACGCTGACATTCGCGCTCGATGTGGAAGTCGACATCGCTGCCGAAATCAGGGCCGACATCGCTGCTGCCATCGCTGCTGACATCACCGCCGATCTCGATTGGCAATCGTCGAACCCAGCCCATTGGGCGATGTTGATGCACACCCCTGCCGGCGAGGTGCCGCTGCGGCTGCATGTCGCTGGCCGCCACAACGCCAAGAATGCGCTCGCCGCTGCGGCCTGCGCACTCGCCGCAGGCGCGCCGCTGGCGGCGATCCAGCGTGGTCTCGAAGCCTTCAGGCCGGTCAAGGGCCGCTCGCAGATCGGCAGCATCCGGCTGCATGGCCGCGATGTGGTTCTGGTCGACGACAGCTACAACGCCAACCCCGATTCGGTGCTCGCGGCGATCGAGGTGCTCGCCGCGTTGCCCGCGCCGCGCTGGTTGATCCTGGGCGACATGGGCGAGGTCGGCGCGCAGGGCCCGGCTTTCCACGCCGAGGTCGGTGCGCGGGCGCGCGAGCGTGGCATCGAAACCCTGTGGTGCGCCGGCGCGGCGAGCATCGAAGCCGCGCGTGCCTTCGGGCCGACCGCCCTGCACTTCAGCGACACCGTGGCCTTGATCGAAGCGTTGCCACAAGCGCTGCCACAAGCGTCCTCCCAAGCGCTCCCCGATGTGCCTGCAGCGGCCGCGATTCTGGTCAAAGGATCACTCTTCATGGCCATGGGGCGCGTCGTTCGTGCGTTGCAAACGCAGGGGGTGGCAGATGCTGCTTAGCCTGAGCCAGTGGTTGATGGCGTTGTACCCCGACAGCCTGGGTTTCCTGCGCGTCATCCAGTACCTGACCTTTCGTGCGGTGATGGCGGCGATGACCGCGCTGCTCATCGGGCTGGCGTTTGGGCCCTGGGTCATCCGCTGGCTGACGTCGATGAAGATCGGCCAGCCGATCCGCGAATACGGCGTCCAGGCGCACCTGGGCAAACGTGGCACGCCGACGATGGGCGGCGTGCTGGTACTGATCGGCATTGGTGTATCGACCGTGCTCTGGTTCGACTGGAGCAACCGCTTCGTCTGGGTCGTGATGGTCGTGACCTTCGGCTTCGGCGCGATCGGCTGGGTCGACGACTACCGCAAGGTGGTGCGCAAAGACCCCGAAGGCATGCGCTCGCGCGAGAAGTTTTTCTGGCAAACGCTGATCGG
>JAYUSP010000145.1:0-7034 GCA_043755615.1 Betaproteobacteria bacterium | reverse complement strand
AGGCCGACTTCTGCCAATGGCTGACCCGCGAGATCGGCGTCGCGGCGATACCGCTGTCGGCGTTTTACGAAGCCGGCTTCGAGCAAGGCATCGTGCGCCTGTGTTTTGCGAAGAAGGATGAAACTTTGCAGGCCGCGCTGGAAAGGCTTGCGCGGCTGTAGCGCAACGAGGCGACCACCCTCTCAGGCCGGCGCGGGCCGCGTCAGTTGTGCTTGTTCGGCGGCCGCAGCTCTTCGAAGAAACCGAAGTCGCTGACCGCATTCTTTGGCCCGGCATCAAGGTCCAGATCGACCGGCGACGTCGGTCGGTCTTCGACGACGATGTCGAGCCCGCCGCTGCCAGGGTCGTCGCTCAGATAGGGGCGCGCCTGGGTGCTGTCGTAGGCGGTGCCATCGGTCAAGGGCAGGAGCACATCGACGCGGGCGCCGTTGCGGTCGCTCTGCTCGAGCAGGTCACGCGCCAGCGAGTACAGAAAGAGCACCTCGCGATACGCCGGCAGGTCGAACATCTCGCTGCCATCGCTGCGGAAGAGCTGGGTCTCCAGCGTCGCCATCGCATCCACCGGGCTGGGCCAGTTGCGCTCGATCTGGGCCATCACTTCCGGGTACTCGACGAGGCTGCGATCCACCGCCTGGGCGTCGGCGTCCCAGCCCGGTGCCACCGCATTGAAGCGGTGGTTGAAGCGGTCGCGCGTGCGCTCGTAAGCCGCTTCATCGCCGAGCCGGCGGTAAATTTCCATCAGCTTCAGGTACGGCAGCGGCACCGTGCCGCCGCTGCTGCGCAAGTGGCCGACGAGCAGGTCGATCGCCGCATCGTCCTGGCCGAGCACGATAAAAAATTCGGCCTGCTGCTCAAGGTCGAGCAGTTCTTCGATCGACACATCGCGCGACGGCGAGGTGATGTGTACCGTCGTCGCCACCGGCATCGGCACCGTGCGCTGCAGCGACTGCGCTGCAAGCTCTTCGCTGGATGGCGGCGGCGCGGCACGGCGAGTCGGCGCCAGCGCAATCGTGACCTCTTCGCGCGAAGCGGCGCCAAGTCCCCCCGCTGCCGCGGCTGCGGCCGCGGCCGCAGCCGGCAAGACCAGGTCGACGGGCTTTGAAGCCGGTTGCCGGGTCGTGCTCGCCGACGCCGACGAAGCAGCGGCAGCCACCGCGGCGCTGGCGGCCGCGTCGGCTGCCGGCGCGGCCCCGGCCTGCTGCGCGGCGGCCCACCAATTGGCGTCACGCGCCGCGCGTTCGCGGCGCAGTCTGACCGCCTGCCAGACCGCCAGACCGGCCAGTGCAAGCACGGCAGCCAGCAACATTGGCGTCCAGCGGCCACGGTCGTCGGCATCGGCCAGCGTGGCACTCAGCCGGCTGACCATTTCGCGGCTGGCCTGCGCTTCCTTGCGCAACGCCGCGAGGTCTTTTTCCATCGTCGCCATGCGGTCGGCGGCCTGCGACGCCACGGCCTGGGCGGCGATCGAATTTTGCTCGGCCAGCTTCAGCGCGGCTTCGCGTTCGGCTGCCGACGCCGCAGCAGCCACTGCTGCGGCCGCGGTGATCACCGGGTCGTCCAGACGCAAACGCGGCTTGGCGATTTCCGCGCCAGTTCGCGCTGCCGGTGTCTGCGCGGGCGCAGCCTTGCGAGGCGGGCGCGGCGCCGGCGCCGGGGACTGCGATGTCGAAGCCGCCAGCCTGGGCTGACGCGACGGGGGCGATGGCGTCGGCACGCTGCGTGCAGCTTCTGCGGTGGCCGGGAGCGGCGCCGCGGCCGGCAGCGGCGCTGGTGCCATCGCCACCGCCGCGGGCAAGTCGGACACCGCAGGCGCCAGCGGGCTCATTCCCGGCGGGTCGGCAAACAACGTGAAGCGGCGCGAGACCCGCGACTCGCAGCCGAGGTTGACGGTGACCATGACGATCGGCTCGTCGATCGGGCCCAGCGTGCGCACCCGGACCTGCGTTGCACCGGCGCCCGACTCCAGCGCCGCGCCGACCGCGCCGCGCGCCAATGCGGTGTCGCCGACCGTCACTTCGGCCGACACACATTCGGGCAGCAACACCTCGCCGGCTTCGAGCCGCACGCCGACCACGAAGTCCAGCGCCTGGCCCAGGGTTGCCGTCGGCTGCGATCGACCAAAACCGACCGCGGCGGCGGGCCCACACAGCGTGGCGATGGCCAGGATCAGCAGGGCATGGTGGTGACGTCGCAAAGGAGTTCCCGAACGAAAAGCGGCGTGATCTGATTGTCAAAATCACTCTAGCACGAATGGTTACAACGAAATCCCCCCGACTGGCGGGGCAAAACCCTGTCTCGCAACCTTGACCCGACCGCTCGATCATCGCGGCACCGGCTGGCGCGAGAATAGGCGCCCCCAAACAGCGCGCCGCCCCGGCGGCGCCACCGGAACCCGATGCACCTGCCTGCGCTGACGACAGAAGAACGCCGCAATATCGATTCCGGCGCCTGGTTTGCCAAACTCTCGACGCCGCTGCGGGAGGCCATTCTTTCGCGCGCCGTCGTGCGCCGGCTGAGCGACGGCGCGGCGCTGGCGGCGCGTGGCTCGCAGGCACAGGAGTGGTGCGGTGTCGCGCTCGGCGCAGTGCGCATCAGCTCGATATCGCTATCGGGAAAACAGGTCGCGCTGACCTATTGCGAACCCGGCACCTGGTTCGGCGATATCTCGCTCTTCGACGGCCTGCCACGCACCCACGATGCCGATGCGCACGGACAGACGACGATGCTCGTCGTGCGTCGCGCCGACTTCCACGAACTGCTGGCCCAGCATGTCGAGCTCTACGACGCGCTGCTGCGGCTGAACTGCCGTCGCCTGCGGCTGATGTTCGACCACTACGAAGACCTGAATACACGCCCGCTGCAGTCGCGCCTGGCCAAGCAACTGATGCTGCTGGCCAAGAGTTACGGCATCAACGAAGGCGAAGAAATCCGTATCGGCCTGCAACTGGCGCAGGAAGACCTGGCGCAGTTGCTCGGTGCCTCGCGCCAACGTGTCAACCAGGAGCTCAAGGGCTTCGAGCGCGAAGGCCTGGTGCGGGTCGAGCCGACCCGTCTGATCGTGCTCGCGCGCGACAAACTGATGGCCATCGCCGAGCGCTGACGCCACCTCCCTTTCCTCGAAACGAGAGCCCCACGATGGACCAGTACACCGGCACCAAACCCGTCGCCGACAGCCATGCATTTGATGTCGCGGCGCTGCAAGCGCACTTGCAAGCGCATTCGCAGTCGCAATCGCAATCGCATTCGCATTCGCATCTGGTGGACTTTGCCGGGCCCTTGAGCGTGCGCCAGTTCAAGGGTGGCCAGTCGAACCCGACCTACCTGCTGGAGACGCCGGGCCAGCGTTTTGTCATGCGCAGCAAACCCGGGCCGGCGGCGCGGCTGCTGCCGTCCGCGCATGCGATCGAGCGGGAGTTCCGGGTCATGGGCGCCTTGGCCGGCAGCGGCGTGCCGGTGCCGCGCATGCACCTGCTGTGCACTGACGAATCGGTCATCGGCCGCGCCTTTTACGTGATGGAGTTTGTCCAGGGCCGGGTGCTCTGGGACCAGGCTTTGCCGGGCATGACCCTGGCCGAACGTGGCGCGATCTACGACGAGATGAACCGCGTCATCGCGGCGCTGCACCAGGTCGACCCGGGCGTCGTGGGCTTGAGCGACTACGGCAAACCGGGCAACTATTTCGAGCGCCAGATCGGCCGCTGGAGCAAGCAGTACCAGGCCTCGGTCACCGGCCCCATCGAAGCCATGGACCGGCTCATCGAATGGCTGCCGCAGCACATCCCTGCCGGCGCGCGCGATACGTCGGCGGTGGCCATCGTGCATGGTGACTTCCGGCTCGACAACCTGGTCTTCCATCCGACCGAGCCGCGGGTGCTGGCCGTGCTCGACTGGGAGCTGTCGACACTCGGCCATCCGCTGGCCGACTTCAGCTACCACTGCATGGCCTGGCATATCCCGCACTCGATGGGGCGCGGCATCGGCGGGCTGGATGCCGCCGCCTTGGGCATCCCCAGCGAGGCCGAGTACCTGCGCCGCTATTGCCAGCGCAGCGGCCGCACAACCGAAGCCGATGCTGTCGCGCTGGCGGCAGACTGGAACTTCTATCTGGCCTACAACCTGTTTCGCATCGCCGCGATCCTGCAAGGCATCGCCAAGCGGGTCGTCGACGGCACCGCAGCGAGCGCCGAAGCGCGCAACGCCGCCGCCGGCGTCAGCGGGCTCGCCGCTTTGGGCTGGACATTTGCACAAAAGGCGTGAACCGCCAGAAGGACTTCACATGGACTTCAACTTCTCCCCCCGCACCCAGGAACTGCAGACGCGCGTGCGCGACTTCATGGACCGCCATGTGCGGCCCGTTGAAGCGCAGTGGTGGCAGGAGCTCGAAGCCAACACCGCGGCCGGCAAACGCTGGACGCCGCTGAACGTCATCGAAGAACTCAAGCCCAAGGCCCGCGCCGCCGGGCTGTGGAACCTGTTCCTGCCCGAGAGCGAATATGGCGCCGGCCTGAGCAACCAGGAATACGCGCCGCTGGCCGAGATCATGGGCGGCGTGCCCTGGGCCAGCGAGGTCTTCAACTGCTCCGCACCCGACACCGGCAATATGGAAGTTCTGGTGCGTTACGGCAGCGTCGAGCAGCGCAAGACCTGGCTCGAGCCGCTGCTGGCAGGCGAGATCCGCAGCGCATTCGCGATGACCGAGCCCGCGGTGGCGTCGTCGGACGCGACGAATATCGCCGCGCGTATCGAGCGGCGCGGCGACGAGTACGTCATCAACGGCCGCAAGTGGTGGACCAGCGGCGCCGGTGACCCGCGCTGCAAGATCATGATCTTCATGGGCAAGACCGACCCCGACGCAGCACGGCATGCGCAGCAGTCGATGATCCTGGTGCCGATGGCAACCCCCGGCGTGAAAGTCGTGCGGGCGCTTTCGGTGATGGGTTACGACGATGCGCCGCACGGCCATATGGAAGTGGACTTCGACAACGTCGTCGTGCCGGCGAGCAACATGCTGCTCGGCGAAGGCCGTGGCTTCGAAATCGCGCAAGGCCGGCTCGGGCCTGGCCGCATCCACCATTGCATGCGCCTGATCGGCCTGGCCGAACGCGCATTGGAGATGATGTGCAAACGCGCCAGCTCACGCGTGGCCTTTGGCAAGACGGTGGCGCAACAGGGCGTGACCCAGGAGCGCATCGCCGAGGCCCGCTGCATGATCGAACAGGCGCGTCTGCTGACGCTGAAGTCGGCGTGGATGATGGACGTCGCCGGCAACAAGGCGGCCAAGGCCGAGATCGCGATGATCAAGGTCGTGGCGCCGAACATGGCCTGCCAGGTCATCGACTGGGCGATGCAGGCGCATGGCGGCGCCGGTGTCAGCCAGGACGTGCCGCTGGCCTACTTCTACGCCCAGGCGCGCACGCTGCGTTTTGCCGACGGCCCGGATGAAGTCCACCGCAACACGATCGCCAAGATCGAACTCGGTCGGCATGCGGCCTGATGGCTGCTTGATCGCGGCCTGACCGCGGACTGACCGCGGCGACGATTCAGGGTGGCGGCGGTGGGTCGCCGGGCATCGCCGACGCCGACCACAGGCTCGGTTGCGTGCTCGGCGCATCGTTGCCGCCAAACTCTTCTTGCACCCGCCGCGCTTCGCGCAACGCCGACTCGAACACCGTGAGCCAGGCCTGGATCGCCTCGACTGTCGGCTCGGCGCAAGCGGTGCGCAGCATCAGGCGGCCGCGGCCGATCATCAAGACCAGCGGGTCGGCGGGCGTGCCGGGGCAGGCCAGCAGGGCCGCGCCCAGGCCGCCGTCGAGCCAGCGCTGCAGCCACGGCTTGGAGCCGCTGACGGCGACATAACGCTCGCGCAGCACGCCAAGCTCAGAGCCGCTGAGCTTGGGGAACATCACCAGCCAACGCATCTCGGGTGGCGTGCTGGTGTCGATGCGGGTCTGCACACCTTCGACATATTCGTCGAAGACGGCTTTTTCCAGCGAGACCGACAACTCGCGGCTGATGACCAGCAGTTGCAGCGTCGGCGGCAGGCCGGGTTCGGCACGCAGGCGCAGTTCGCGGCCGCTGACATAAGGCCGCTGCGAAGGGCCCCATTCCAGCCGCCAGGGCAAAGCGCCGAGCCGGCCGTCGATGACCACGCCGTCTTCTTTGGACACCGCGCGACAAGCAAACTGGCGCTGTGCCGCCCAGTCCATCAGCGATGCGTGGTCGGACTTCGGCGAGTTGCCGCCGCCCAACCATTTTTTCAGGTTCTCGAGCATCGATTAGAGTGGGCCCGACTTGAGCCGAACCCCAGGAGCAAAGCGATGATCGAAGTGTATTCGTGGCCCACGCCGAACGGGCACAAGGTTCACATCATGTTGGAGGAATGCGGACTTCCTTATCGTGTGCACGCAGTCGATATCGGTGCCGGCGACCAGTTCAAGCCGGAGTTTCTGGCGATCAGCCCGAACAACAAGATTCCGGCGATGACTGACAGCGAAGGCCCTGACGACAAACCGATTGCGCTCTTCGAGTCGGGCGCGATCCTGCTCTACCTTGCGGCCAAGACCGGCCGTTTCATGCCCGACGACACGGCCGGCAGATACGAGATGCTGCAGTGGCTGATGTTTCAGATGGGCGGCGTCGGCCCGATGCTCGGTCAAGCGCACCACTTTCGCATCTACGCGCCGGAAAAAATCCCCTACGCGGTGGACCGGTACACCAATGAAGCCAAGCGACTTTATGGTGTGCTCGATCGGCGCATCGCCAAGAGCCGGTATGTCGGCGGGCCGGCCTACGGCATCGCCGACATGGCGGTCTTCCCGTGGCTACGGTCCTGGAAAAACCAGGGCATCGACTGGAACGACTACCCCAACCTCAAGGGCTGGTTCGACGAGATCGCCGCACGCCCCGCGGTGCAGCGCGGTGTCGAGGTGCTGGCATCGCTGCGCAAGCCGCTGGTCGACGACAAGGCGCGCGAAGTCTTGTTTGGCAAGACTCAATACCGGCAGCGTTGATCAGCCGCGGCGGCGACTGCGACA
>JAYUSP010000144.1:0-7046 GCA_043755615.1 Betaproteobacteria bacterium | reverse complement strand
CGCCGATGACGGCGTCGGCGCCGGTGCCGCCGCTGACCCAGTCGTTGCCGTAGCCGGCGACGATATTGTCGTCCTGGCCTTCGCCGAAGACGATGTCGGCGCCGGTCATCGAGAAGATCGAGTCGTCGCCCGATTCGCCGTGGATCTCGTCGCCCAGGCCGCGGTCGTTGGTGGCACTGGGGGTGTAGTCGTTGCCGCCCTCGCTGTAGTCGAGGTACTGCATCGCCCGCGCGATGATGCGGTTGTAGCTGCCGTTGTTGACGGCATAACCGTCGGCGGTGGTGCCGTTGACGTCGTAGTTGAAGTTCAGGAAGCCGCGTGTGCTGGAAACGCCCCCGGTGGTCGCCGCATTGGCGACCGTGCCGGTGACGTCGGTGTTGCTGCGCTGCACGCCGTTGATGCCGACGAGCCGCAGGATGCGCCCGTTGTCGCCCAGGATCACGTCGGCGTCGTGCGCATGCGCGCCACTGGCGTTGACGATCAGGTCTTGCGTAGGCGAAAGCGCTGTCGTCGCGCGTGTCGCTTCACCGATATCACCGCGGGTGATGTCCGTGCCGGCGCCGCCGAAGATGATGTCGCTGCCGTCGGGGCGCTGTGTCGCCAGCGTCAGCGCAAACAGGTCGGAGCTGCCGCCGATGATGTCATCCTGCCCGTAGTTGCCGAAGATGACGTCGCCGCCGCCGTTGCCTTCGATGTAGTCGTCGGCATCGGTCGCGGCTTCGTAGGACGCCACCACCGTGAGGTCGCCGATGCCTTCGAGGCCGGTCGGCGTGCTGCGGCTGGCGCCGTAGGCGGTGGGTGCGCCGGCAAACTCGTACTGCATACCCGGCGTCGCCGGGTTGATGTTGGTGCGCGGGTCGGTGCCGATCTTGCCGTCGCCCTGGATCACGTCGGCGCCGAGCTGGCCGAAGATTTCGTCTTCGCCACCACCCCCTGCGATGTAGTCGTTGCCCCAGAGTCGGATCGACGGCAGGTCGGCCTGCATCTGGATCGCATCGTCGTGGTCGAGCAGTTCGATGTGGTACTCGCGGTGCACCGGATTTGCGTTGCCCGGCAGGTTGCCACGCGGGTCGGCAAACGCCGGGTACATCGTGCCAAACGCGCCCAGCCCCATGACCAGCGCCGCGCCGTCGTTGAGCCCCGGCACCACGCCGTAGATGGCGGTACCGATCAGCGCACGCATGCGCGGGTCGAGGTTGTCGGGGCGGTAGCAGATTTCGGCGTTGTCGCCGGCGATTGCGTCGTGGCCCATGCCGCCGTCGATGCGGTCGCGGCCGTCAAGCGCACCGGCGACGTTGCTGCCACCGATCAGGATGTCGTCGTCGTTGCCACCGTAGAGCACGTCATCGCCCTGTTGGCCGAGGATCACGTCCATCCCGTCCTGGCCATAAACCAGGTCGTTGCCGGAGCCGGTGTTGGTGCCGACGTTGAGGGCCTCGAAATGCACCGTGCTCTGCGCCGGATAGCGGACGAGAAATTCCTCGCAGATCGGCGGCAGGCTGATCTCGGGGATCAGCGGCCCGCCTTCGCAACGCACCTTGCCCTGGTCGCCGAAGACGAGGTCGCTGCCGGCGCCGGCATAGATCTCGTCGTCGCCGCCGCCGCCAAAGAGGATGTCGTTGAAGCGGCTGCCGGTGATGACATCGTTGCCGCTGTCGGCATCGAGGAAGCCGATGGTTTCGATTTCGCAGATCGTGAACTCGTGCACCGAGAACGGTGTTGCCAAAAAGTCGGTGTCGTCGGCAGTGACCTTGGCGTTGTCGCCAATGGCGATGTTGTTGCCGTCGCCGGTATTGATGACGTCGTCGCCGGTGCCGGCGAGCACGATGTCGTTGCGATCGCCGGTGGTGATCACGTCCACGCCGCCGAAGCGCGTGGCGGCGGCGATTGACCAGATGCGGTCGATATCCTTGCTGCGCACCGGGTTGGCGGCCAGCGGCTGGGCGATTTCCTCGGCCAGGTAGTCGACCAGGCCATGGTCGCCGAAGACGATATTGTTGCCGTCGGCGGCGGCCGCGGCGGCATACGCTGCGGCAAAGCCGGGCGCGGTCGGCACGAGGCCGTTGGCGAAGCTGTTGATAGTGTCGAGGTCGCCCCCGCCGCCGACGATGATGTCGCGGCCGATGCCGGTGGTGATGGTGTCGCTGCCGTTGCCAAATTCATTGGCCGCGCCATTCGCGCTGCCCCAGTCGATCGACGTGACGAGGCCCAGCACCTGGACCTGGTAGTCGTCATCGGTCTTGCCGATGACCGGGTCGCCAATCGGGCGATTCGCATATTCGGCGACGCCCGAGTCGACACCGCGGATGCGGCCGTGGTCGCCGAAGACGATGTTCTGGCCGGCGCCGGCATCGATGCTGTCGCCGCCCTGGCCGCCGAAGATGATGTCGTCGGAGCCATCGTCGGTGATGACGTCGCGCTGGCCCGCCACGGTGACGGTGTCGATGCTCTCGACAAGGTCGAGCGTGCTTAAGCCCCCGAGACCGGTCTCGATGTTGAGGAAGTAGTCCGGCCCAAGGGTGCTCATGTGGCCCTGGTCGCCGAAGATGACATCCGAGCCGGCATCGCCGCTGATCGTGTCGGTGCCGTTGCCGCCAAAGATGCGGTCGCGGCCCTGGTTGCCGAAGATGCTGTCGTCGGCGCCGTTGCTCGGCACCAGGCTGCGGATGTCCTGCACGAAGTTGGTCGTCAGGATCTTGTCGGTGGGCAGCAGGCTCGGCAGCGGCGGCACGGTCGGGCCGGTCGCCGCTTCGAGCGCTGCCAATGCGCCGGCTGCGCCGGCATAGACACGCCCGCGCGGCACGTCCTGCGTGACCACGCCGTGGTCGCCGAAGATGATGTCGGCGTACTGCGCTTCGACCGCCGTGCCCACGGTCACGGTGCCAGTGCCTTCGCCGAACAGCGCGTCGCTGCCGGCGAGCATCAGGTCGCGCACCGGCGACGGGTATGGCTCGATCGTGGTGCCGTTGTTGATGAAGCGGATCAGCACGCTGTTGATGGACGGCGCCGGGCTGGTGTTGCTGGTGGGGATGCTCAGCGTGCGCGTCAGGATGTCGACATTGACACCCGAGTCGCCGTAGATCTGGTCGGCGCCGCGCAGGCCGCGGATCTGGTCGTTGCCCGAGCCGCCGGCCAGGAAGTCGCCCGCCTGGCTGCCAACGATCACGTCGTCGCGCGCACCGCCGTATGCGGTGAAGCCCACGCTGGGCAGCGCGGTGTCGGCCAGGCCCGCGAACAGCGCGCTGGCGTCGATGGTGTCGTTGCCAGCGTAGGTGTAGGGGTTGGCAATTGGGAAGACCCATTCGTCGTCTTCGTTGTCACCGTCAGGCAGTTGAGTGAACGGGTTGAACGGTTTTTCACCGAACTCGTAACCCAGCACGTCGCCCGGGCGGCCGCTGTACCAGACACCATCCTGCGAGGTGTCGCCATAAACCACGAGCGGCGAGTTCGGGCCGGCACCGCCAGAGACGGTGATGTTGTCGCCGCCGACACGCACGCCGTTGACGGCCACGGCCGAGGCGTCGACCACGTGGATCGTGCGCAGCGCCGTGGTGGACACCACCGCGGCGCCGCTGAGCAGCAGCTTGCCGCCAGTGCCCCAACCGGCAAACGCGTCTGCCGGTGCGCCGGTCGCATTTGCAAAGCCGGTGATCGTGCGCGCCAGCGCTTCGCCGGAAACCAGCACCTGCTGGCCGACGGCAAAACCGTCCGCTGCCCAGCCCAGGCCATCCAGCCGCGACAGCGAGGTGCCGTTGAAAACCATCGAGCCGCGCAGATCGAGCAGCGCATTGCCGCCGCCGTGCACCACCGTCAGGCCGCCGTGGCGGCCGAAGAGTGACATCTGCAGCGTCATGCTGCCCGTGACTGGCAGCGCCGCGCCTTCGAGCGTGGCGACCCGGCCATTTGCCGACAGCCCGGTCAGGCGCCAGGTGCCCTGCACGCCTGCGCCGGTGAGTTGCACCTGGTGGCCGACGATGAAACCATCGCTGGCCCAGGACCCGCTGGCGCGCGTGAGCGTGCCGCCGCTGACGCTGGGCGCCACCACGACGCTGCCGGTGCTGGATACCGGGGCGTCGTTGGCGATGATCTTGCGCACCGCGGTGGTGTTGACGAACGTCGCGCCGTTGAGCACCAGCACGCTGTTGTCATTCGGGTCAGCGCCGATGCTGTCGAGCGGCGTCGCATCGAAGTCGTTGATCGCGGCCACGGTCCAGCTGCCCCCAAGCCCTTCGACCGTGACCGTCTGGCCGACCAGGAAACCTTGGGCCTTCCAGTCGAAGCCCGCCAGGCGCACGCTGCCACCGCCGGCCGCGCCGGTGAAGGTGAAACTGTTCTGCGCCGATACCGCCGGCGCCGGGTCGAGCGTGCCGCTGATCGTGAGGCCGTCATTGCCCTCGCCGAGCAGCAGGTTCACAACCTCGATCGTGCTTTGGCCGGGATCGGTGGCGAACCCGCTGGCGCCGAGGTTGATCTTGCCGAAGCTGATGCCGCCCGGCACCGTGAACGGCTCGCCAGTGCTGCCGGTGTTGGTGAGCGTGCGATCCGCGGCCATGCCGAAACCGCGCAGCGTCGTCGCGCTCATCGTGCCGCTGCGGTCTTGCTGGCTCGAGTCGTTGAAGATGTTCAGCACGTCGATCTGCTGCGATTCAGGAATCTGCGCGCCAATGGCGAGCAGATAGCCGTCGCGCTCGCCCGGCAGCTTGACGCCGTTGCTCAGCGAACGGTCGGCGCCAGTGACACCGCCTTCCACGGCGAGTGCGCCGTGCAGCCTGGACAGCAGGTGCGTCGAAACCGGGAACTCCTTGACGCCGGTGCGGGTGATCGGCACGTCGAAGGACGTGTCGGCAACCAGCACCACGTTCTGTGTCTGGTACCAGTTGACGCCGGTGAACGTGGCCACCGCGGCGATGCGCATGACCTTGACGTTCAGCGTGCCGGACATCCAGCCCGGCAGCGCGCCCTCGGCGGTGAACTCGATCTTCTCGTCGTGGCCGGCGTTGTCGCCGCGGATGATGGCGATCTTGAAGTCGGCCGAATTGGCACCGCTCGTGACGCAGACGCGCTGGCCTTCGATGAAGCCATCGGCAAGCCAGCCCGAAAGGTCGGCGCGCACGATCCGGCGGTTCGTCGTGTCGACGTTGACCAGGCCTTCGTACAGCCCTTCGCGCGTGAGGTCGCTCAGTACCACGCCCGCGGCGACGGTGGCCGGCGCAGCGGCAAACGCCGCCGTCAACGTGACCGCGGTGGGGCTCACGCCCTGCACGATGTAGTCGCCGTCGAACCCGGCACCGGCACCGCCGATGCGCAGAAACTGCCCGGCGCTGAAGCCATCGTCGATGAAGCTGCCGAGGTCGGCGCCCACGCCGCGCGTGAGCGTGCCCTTGGCGGCCACATTGTTGAAAGCAATGCCGCCGTTGAAGAGTTGCGATGGTCGGTAACCGCCGATCGCCTGCAACGTCGTGACCGCTACGCCGTTGATGCTGACGACATCGGCCTGGCCGTCGGTGACCACCGCGACCTGCACGTTGGCGGTCGGCTGGCGCGTCAGGCGGATCGAGTAGTCGTCGGTTGTGCCGTTCAGGTCGAGCTGGGTGCCGTCGCCGGTTTGCTGGACCACCACGCCCGCGGTCTCGTTGTCGATGAGCTCGACTTCGAGCAGCCCTTCGCCAGAGCGCAGGTTCGGGAACAGGTAGGCGGCGTCGGTCGTCGCTGTGCCGCGCTCGAACGAGATGACCACGCTGCCCGGGTCTTCGCGCCGGAAATCGTCGCGCGCCTCGATGCCCACCCGCACCGGTGTCGACCAGTTCAGGTCATTGAAGGTGATCGTGCGTGCCGGGAGATTAAAACGTGCGTCGGTGGCATCGAGCTTGAGCAGCTTGATCTGCTGGTCACCCTCGAGCCCCAGGTTGACCTGCACGACCACCGTGGTGCCGAGCGCTGGCTTCTTGGCAAGCTGCACCAGCACCTCGTCGGCGAGCTGGGTGACGGCATCGCCTTCGATGACCAGCGTGCGGCCGTCTTCAACGGTCGTGCCCGCCACCACTGCGGTGACATAGACACCCGGGGTGTCGTTGTCGCGCAAGGCGATCTCAACGTTTTTCACATCGGCGCCGTCGAATCGCGGGTCGCTGGAGATCACGCTGTGCTGGGTGACGACGACGCGGTCGCCTTCGGCGCGCAAGTCGTCAGGCGCATAGACGTAGACCGTCTGCGCCGTCATCCAGTTGCTCGAATCAAACTTCAGCACCACCGAGCGGTCGTTGACCACCGTCGGCCCGCCGTTGATGGTGACGGTGTGCTGGAACTGCCCCGGCAACGGCGCCACCAGGCTCGCCGACTTGGCTAGCCAGATCGAATCGCCCTTGCCGCTGGCCAGGCCGACCGGGTTGTTGAATTCGTTGTCTTCTTCTTCCTGCGGCGAACGCGCCGCGGAAATGGTGATGTAGACCGCCACCGCCGGCATCACAGCCAGGCGCACGGTGTAGCTGTCGGCCGCCACCGGCCCACCTTCGCGCACCGCCGTCAGGCCGTTGCTTTCGGTGATGACGACGATGCCTTCGTCGCCAGTGGCAACGTTGTAGTCGAAGCCGTCAGCGAGCAGGCCGTCGTATTGCGCGTCGCCCGAGGTCACCAGGTGGTTGAGCGCGCCGCCCGAGCCTTCGAGTTCACGGGTGACGATATCTTCGGTCACGTCGCCGGCGACGTTGATGGTGTCGCTGCCCAGGCCACCAATGACGCGGTAGGCCACGCCGTAGGCAGTGGACTGGACAAAAAATTCGTCGTCGCCTTCAAGGCCGTCGACCTCGACCACCTCGACCGTCGTGTAGCGCACGTTCAGGCCGCCGCCGAAGATGCCCTTGTCGGTGACGACGATGTCGTCAGCAAACTCGGTGCCGAGGATGACCACCTTGTCGAAGCCGGTGCCGCCGTCGATGGAGACCGGCGCATTGACGTTGTACTGCACCTCGTCGTCGCCGCCGCCGGTGCGGATGTCGAGCGGGCGCAAGGTCGAGAAGCCACTGCCGATTTTCGGGATCGCCACACCC
>JAYUSP010000143.1:0-7057 GCA_043755615.1 Betaproteobacteria bacterium | reverse complement strand
TCACCGCGTCAGGCCTTTGACGTGTTGCCAGCGCCAGTGGCGCCGCGTTCTGCGCCCGGCCCGAGTGGCTGCACCGGCCGCCCCTGCGCCAGCCAGTCCTGCATGCCGCCGACGAGGTAGCGGGCATCGACGCCCAGGGCGCGCAGCGTGGCGGTCAAGCCCTGCCCGATCTCGTGGCCCTTGGCGCAATACAGCACCACCGGGCGCTCTGCGCCGATACTGTCTTTCCAGTCCAGCCAGGCCGCAGGATCATGCCAGCGCGCGCCTTCGATCTGCGCGCCATGAACGTCGCGCACGCCGGCGCGGCGCACGTCGAGGAGCTGGAAGTCAAAACCCTGCGCGCGCCAGAGCGCCAGTTCTTCGGGGGTGATGTGGCTCATGAAATGCTCCTGAAGCTAACGTATGAACTGGACGGCAAGGCCGGCCGCTGCGCAGGCCGCCAGCAGCGGGATCACAGCGACCTTGAAGCGAAACAGCGCCACCGCCGCGGCCAGCGTGATCAGCGCCGAGGGCCACTCGAAGGGCCCGTTGAAGCCCTGCGGCCAGAGCACGTGGTACGCAAAAAACAGCGCCAGGTTGACGATGACACCGACGACTGCGGCGGTGATCGCCAACAGCGGCGCAGTGAAACCGAGCTTGCCGTGGGTGGCCTCGACCAGCGGCCCGCCGGCGAGAATGAAGACGAACGACGGCAAGAAGGTCACCAGCGTGACGACCAGCGCCGCCAGCGCGCCTGCGGCGAACAGCGCGTCGGGCCCGAGCAACGCCTGCTGCCAGCCGCCGACAAAGCCGACAAATGCGACGACCATGATCAGCGGGCCGGGTGTCGTCTCGCCCAGCGCCAGGCCATCGATCATCTGCGCCGCGCTCAGCCATTGATGCTGCTCGACCGCGCCCTGGAAGACATAGGGCAGCACCGCGTACGCGCCACCAAAGGTCAGCAGCGCGGCCTTGGTGAAGAACCAGCCCATCTGCGTCAAGGTGCCGTGCACGCCGTGGGTCGCCAGCAGCACGGCCATCAGCGCTGCCCACAAGCCGATGCCGATCAGCATCACCCGCAGCAGGCGCACCCGGCTGAAACGGGCGTGCTCGGGTGTCGGCGTGTGATCGTCGATGAGCGCCGGGCCGAAGGACGCTTGCGCTGCCGCGCCATGCCCGCCACCGCCCGGCGCGAAGATCGCCGGGGCGTGGCGCGCGCCAGCCCAGCCGATCAATGCGGCCGCGGCCACGATCGCGGGGAACGGGGTGTCGAAAGCAAAGATCGCGACGAACGCGGCCGCTGACAGCGACCACATCCAACGGTTTTTCAGCGCCCGGGTGCCGATGCGGTACGCGGCATGCAGCACCAGCGCGGTGACCGCGGGTTTGAGGCCGTAGAAGATGCCGGCGACGAGGGCCAAGTTACCAAAGCGCAGGTAGATCCACGACAGCGCGACCAGGATCAGCAGCGAAGGCAGCACAAACAGGATGCCGGCGGCGAGGCCGCCGCGCGTGCGATGCATCAACCAGCCGATGTAGGTGGCGAGCTGTTGCGCTTCGGGCCCGGGCAGCAGCATGCAGTAGTTCAGCGCGTGTAAGAAGCGCTGTTCGCTGATCCAGCGCCGGCGTTCGACAAGCTCGCTGTGCAGAAGAGCAATCTGCCCGGCCGGGCCACCGAAACTGATGAATCCGAGCTTGAGCCAGAAGCGCAGCGCTTCGGTGAAAGTCACCGCCGACACCGGCGCCAGCGCCTCGGTGGCTGCAGTCGTTTTGGTGGCTTCCGAGGTCATGGTGCGCTGCCCGGTGCCGCATAGAGCGCATCAAAAACCGCCGCCGCGGCGAGCAGCAAGGCGTCGTCGTCGGCATGCAATTCGCGCAGGCCGGCGAGCACACATTCGAGTCCCGCGGCTTCGGGCACCGGGATGCCACCGGCATCGAGAAAGCGCACCGCCGCGGCGATGGGCGCCAGGCGCGGGTCGGCGTCGAGGCCAAAACTAAAGCGCATGACTTCGAAGCTGACAAGCGCGCCGACATGGCTGAACTGCGCGCCGTCGTAGTCAAAGCCGATCGCGCCGCGCGGTGTGCGCAGCGGTTTGGACTTGGTGACTTTGGTGACCGTTGAGGCGTCCGCGAGGATCCAGACAAAGCGCGCGCACGGGTCGACAAAACGCCGGATCAGCCAGCCGCAGGCGAGGCGGTCGACCCACGGCCGCGCGCGGGTGGCCCAGCGCTTGTTCTGAAAATGGCGCGGATCGAGCCGCGCGATCGTTTGGCGGCCGCGGCGCGCCGATCGCGATGTCGGCTCGCCCGCCGCAAACTGCGCCTGCACCACCAGCCGCAGTGCGGCCAGATCGGCCTGCGCCTGGGCCTGCGCGGGGCCGGGCAGGTAGTCGATGCGCTGCAAGGCATCGAGCGCCTCGGCGAGCTGGCGCAAGCGGCGCCGGGCCTCGGTTTCGCCCATAGCCGCCAATACGGCCAGCTCGGCATGCAGCGCCAGGACGCCATCGCGCCAGCGCGCGTAAGCCTCGCTGCGGTCGAACAGCGCGAGCAGCGCCTGCTGCTGCGCGTCGCTGCGTGCGGCCAGCGCCAGTACCGACGCGCTGCCACCATGCGCGCCCACTTCAACGGCGATGGCCTCGAAGGACGCCACCTGCGTCTGCGGCAGCAAGTAGGCGCCATCGCGAAGCGCAGCGCAGCCCAGGGCCTTCAAGCCGCGCCAGACACGCAGCCGCACGGCGTTGGGCTGGCTCGGCAGGGTGGCGAGCAACAAAGTCCACATGCTTTGTAGCATACGCTACTGTTGTTGCAACTATTATTTCACTACGATTTCCTTGCGCCGGGCTTTGCCGCTGGCAAAAAAACGGCCCGGGCAAGCCGGGCCAGCGGATGCGGGTCGGGAACATCTCGACCAGCACCGCGGCGATCGGGCCATAGACCATCGTCACGTACAGGACCAGGATCGACAGGATGCCGACGATCTTCCACCACGCCACCGAGCCCATCTCGATCGGGTCGGCCTTGGCTGGGTAACCTGCGGCATTCATCGCCGCACCGATATCCTTCTTGAACGCGGCGATGGCCTTGGCACTCGCTTCGTCAAACTTGTGGGCCGGCAGCCAACGTGCCGCTGGGCACGTTGATGGTCTTGTCGCCGATCTGCACCACCGCCGCAGCACCTGCTTGAGCGATCGTCTCGTAGCTCGCCGAGGCTGGTGTCAGCGAACACTTGGCGATGTCGCAGCCGCTGGTGAAGTCGACATCACGCGCGATCGGGCTGCCCTGGAACGAGCATTGCGCGGTGTCGACGGTGACGCTGATCTTGGCGCTTCTCTGCGCCGCAGCCAGCTTCGGGTTGGTGACATCGGTGAGCGCGCTGAAGATCGGGAAGTAGGTCACCAACGCCAACGCCAGGCCGGCCATGATGATGGGCTTGCGGCCAATCTTGTCCGACAGCGTGCCGAAGACGATGGCGGCGAACGGGCGCACGATGAAGCCGGCGGCAAACGCCAGCAGCGCGAAGATGAACGCCGCTTGCGGATCGAGGCCGCTAAAAAACTGCTTAACGATGATCGCCGCCAGCGAGCCGTAGAGATAGAAGTCGTACCACTCGAATACGGTGCCGAGCGACGGGGCGAAGATGACTGCCTCTGAAGCGCAGCCAACGTGATCTGACAGCGGTCTGATGCGAGACTTACAGACCGCGGGTCAACCGCGCATGTCGTTTCGCGATGTGGGCTGTGCAAGCCTGCCGTCAGCTTCGGCGCTGCACGCCGGCGCGCGGCGCCGAGGCATCGGCCCACGCAGCGCTGTCGAACCAGGGGTCGCATTGCAACGCGGCGCGCAGCATCGGCAACGCGTCGTGACCCCAGAAGATGCGGCCCGCAAACTCGACCGTCGGCACGCCGAATACACCGCTTGCGAGCGCGGTCTCGCCGGCATCGCGCAACTCGGCCTTGACGTCGTTGCCGTTCGGGTCGCGCACTGGCGCCAGCGCCTGCGTCAGCGCGGCCAGTCGCGCCGGATCGTTGGCATCGGCGCCGCCGATCCAGACATGCCGGAACAAGGTTTCAACCACCCGCCGGTTGGGCGTGCCCCCCGCCGGCGCACAGGCGATCGCCAATCGCAACAGCGCGAGCGGGTTGAACGGGTGCTGCGTCGGTGCGTCCAGCCGCGTGCCCTGTGCATGGGCGCGCCAGGCCACGTCGCGAAAGGTCCAGATACGTTTGGGCTCGATTTCCGCCGGGCCCTTCTGGCCCCAATGCTGGAGCAACCCGGCAAACAGCAGGGGCCGGTATTCAACGCTGTGGCTGATGCCTTCGAGCACCTGCGGCAGGCGATCGAATGCCAGCCAGGCGTAGGGCGAGATGGGGTCGAACCAGAAGCGCAGGTGGTTCATCGGGGCTCCTGCGGCGATGCCGGTGCAGGCGCCGCGGCCGGTGTGCCAGCGCGCTGGCCATCGAGCTGCACGCGCCGCTGCGGCAGCAATGACCAGACGCGCAGTTTGGCGGCATCGTCGAGCCGGCTCCAGGCGACGATCTCGTCGATCGTGCGCCCGCAGCCTACACAGAAACCGCTGCCGACGTGAATCGTGCAGACGTCGTTGCAGGGGCTCGGCACGGCGTTCATGGAGTCATTCATGCCGTCGCTCATGCCACAAGCGCCCCAAGCGCCACATCGTGTACCGGCGCGCCGGTGATCAACACCAGTTGATGCGGCGTCAGGCAAAAGACGCCGTTGGGGTGGCCGGCCGCGGCCCAGACGACATCGAAGCGGAACAACGTGCTGTCGATGACGATCACCGGCGGCGAAACATGCGCCAGCGGCGCCACACCGCCGATCACGAACCCGGTGGCGGCCTTGACGAAGCCGGCATCGGCTCGGCCGATAGCGCCCGTGATCGCGGCGACCTTGTGCTCGTCGACACGCCGGTCGCCGGCGGCGACGACCATCACCGCGGCGTCGTCGGCAAGGCGCCGGAAGACCACGCTCTTGGCGATCTGGCCGACAAGCACGCCGAGCGCGTCGGCCGCCTGCTGCGCGGTGCGCGCCGCGACATCGAGCCAGACCGGCGCTGGGCGGTGCCCCAGCGCCGCCAGTGCAGCGCTGACGCGGCGAAAACCTTCGGGGCGATCGTCGATCACGATCGCTTTGCGGTTGCCGACGCTCATGCCACCGCCGCCCGCTTGGCCAACAACGCACGGCCGACACGCGACACCGGCGGCCGCCCGAGCACCTTGGAGATGAAGGCGCCGGCATCAACGAGCCGGTCGATATCGATGCCCGTCTCGATGCCCAGGCCGTCGAGCATGAAGACCACATCTTCGGTGGCAACGTTGCCAGTGGCGCCTTTGGCATAGGGGCAGCCGCCGAGGCCAGCGACGCTGGTATCGAAGGTGTGGACGCCGAGTTCAAGGCAGGCGTAGATATTTACCAGCGCCTGGCCGTAGGTGTCGTGAAAATGGCCGCTGACCTCGGCCACGGAAAAGTGTTTCAACGCACGTTCGATCGCCGCCTGCGCGCGCCGCGGCGTGCCGACACCGATCGTGTCGGCGATGCCGCAATGCTGCACGCCAATGGCCTTCATCAGGCGCACGACACGCTCGACCTCGTCGGCACTGACCTCGCCCTGGTACGGGCAGCCGAGGGCACAAGACACCGCGCACCGGACCTTGACGCCGGCGGCCAGCGCCGCGGCGACCACCGGGCGAAAACGCTCGATGCTTTCTTCGATGCCGCAGTTGATATTGCGCTGGCTGAAGGCTTCGGTGGCGGCGCCGAAGACGACGATCTCGTCGGGCCGACCAAGCAGCGCTGCTTCCAGTCCCCGCAGATTGGGCGTGAGCACCGAATGGCGCACCCCGGCCGGCCGCGGGATGCCGGCCATCACCGCGGCGTTGTCGGCCATCTGCGGCACCCACTTCGGGCTGACGTAGCTGGTGACCTCGATCTCGCGGCAACCGGCGGCTTGCAGCCGCTGCACGAGGCCGATCTTGTCGGCGGCCGACACCGGCGCGGCCTCGTTCTGCAAGCCGTCGCGCGGGCCGACTTCAACGATCGTGACCTGTTTGGGAAGCATCGCTCGAAACCCCCGGGCTCGTTCAACAAGGGGATGGTGCAACAGCGGCGGCCAGACACAATCGCCACCGGACTCTGCGTCGCCCATGAACCACCAACACCGGCTGCAACTGGCCAACCGCATTCACCTGCAACTCACGCGTGACCTTGGCCACGGCATCGACGTCCAGCGCCTGCTTGCCGACGTGCGTTATGCGCGCGACGTGCTGCTCGTCTGCGATGCGCTGCCGCAAAGCGACCTGCCGGCATTGTCGGCGCAATTCCGCCAGGCCGAACCAAGCGAAGCGGCTGCGCCGGCTGCCGTCTGGGTGAAGGACCGGGGCCGTTTTGCACCGTCGCAGCCGGCCCGCGACAGCCAACTCGACATCGACCTCAGCGACTTTGATCCGCCGCCGGCCGCCGCCAAGCCGGGCCCGTGGCGGCTCGCCGCGCGCTGGTTCGGCGGCCGCTGAGGCGCCACCGCCGCTCACGCCGGCTCCAGGCGCAGCAGTTCGCTGCCTTCGGCAACCTGGTCACCGGCGGCGCAGAGCAGTTCGGCGACGATGCCGTCACGCGGCGCGGTGATCGTGTGCTCCATCTTCATGGCTTCCATCACCGCCAGGGCCTGGCCGCGCTGGACATGGTCACCGCGTTTGGCGCTGATCGACACCACCTTGCCGGGCATCGGCGCGGCCAGCCCGGCCGGACCTTCGGCGCCGTCGCCGGCATGCCTGAGCAGGTCAAACTCACCGACCACGGCGCTGCCTGCGGCGCCAAATACCGCCACCCGCTCGCCGACGCGGTAGACCACCAGGCGATGGCGCTCAGGCCCCAGCGTGAGGTCAAAAACGTCGTCGCTTAAAGACCGCGCGTCGAATGTGTAGCGCTGCCCGGCCAGCGCCATCACGGTGGCGCCATCGTGCAGGCGCTCGACCGTGACGGCGTGGTGGCTGCCACCGGCATCGATATCGAAGCGCCGGTGCGCGCCGCCGTACAGGCGCCAGCCGTCGCGCCGGCTCCAGGG
>JAYUSP010000142.1:0-7061 GCA_043755615.1 Betaproteobacteria bacterium | reverse complement strand
TCGTGGCCTTGTCGACGCTGCTCTCGGCCTGGGTCATCGCCACCGTGACAATGCCGCTGCGCCGTCTCACCGACGCCGTCGCTGCCCTGTCGCCAGCGAGTCTGGAAGGCTCGGCCGGGGCCGAGCTGCCGCCCGAGCTGCTCGGCACGCGCGACGAATTTGGCCAGCTCGCCGGTGCCTTCCGCCTGCTGCTGGGCCGCGTGCGTGAACAGTGGGCGGCGCTGCGCCGGCTCGACGCTTTTCGGCGCGAAGGCGTGAGCAACCTGTCGCACGACCTGCGCTCGCCGCTGACTGCCACCGTGGCCTGCCTGGATACGCTGGACGCCCGCTGGGCCGGCGACCCGGCCCGCGCCGCCGACCGCGAGCTGCTCGCCGTGGCCCGCCGCAACACCCACAACGCGGCGCGCCTGGTGCAGTCGCTGGGCGACCTGGCGCGGCTGGATGAACCGGCCTTCGAGCTACGCTTGCAGACCGTCGACCTGCGCGAACTGATCGACGATGTGCAACTGCGCTTTGCCGAACGTGCACGCAGCGCCGGGGTCGCGCTGTCGACGGTGCTGCCCGATGCCGCGCTGGCGCTGAGCACCGCGCCGGGCGCCGCCGCGACGACGAGCGCAACCGACGGCAGCGGCGCAACCAGCAGCACACCGAGCCCGGTGCCGGCAACCGTCGACATCGAGTTGATCGAACGCGCGTTGGCCAACCTGCTCGACAACGCGCTCAAGTTTTGCCGCCCCGGCGACGCCATCACACTCGCCGCGGTGGCGCCGGCAAGCCCTGGCGCGCCGATTGAAATCACCGTGGCCGATACCGGCCCGGGCATCGCCGAGCACCATTTGCCGCAGCTCTTCGACCGCTTCTACCAAGCACGCCAGGGCACCGCGCCGGCGACCGGCGAAGGCGGCAAAGGTCTCGGTCTGGCGATCGTCAAACGCATTGCCGAACTGCACGGCGGCGCGGTCGAGGTGCACAGCGCCCGCGGCAGTGGCACGCGCGTAAGCCTGCGCATCGCAGCGCCGGGCGAATGAGTCCGGGGCAAGTTGCCCGGCGCAAATTGCCGTGTATTCATGGACGCTATTCGGCGCTTCGCGGCGGCGCCAGCGGCCTACGATTTGACCAGGAAGGCGCCGTGTCTGGCGCACGAGCACCACCACCATGAGCGTGAACCCCGAACTTCGCACCCTCGACATCGACATCCCGGCGCAGCCCGATTCGCTGGTCAAGCTGTCGCTGCTGCTCGCCGATGACGATATCAACCTGCAGGCCGCGTCGACGCTGATCGAAAGCGACATGGCGCTGGCCGCATCGGTGATGAAGGCCGTGAACTCGTCGCTCTATGGTCTGAAGGGCCGCGTGCAGAGCGTGCAGCAGGCGATCACCTACCTGGGCATGCGCGAAGTCGCGGCAATCACTTTCGAGATGGGTCTGCGGGCGGCGTTTCCGCCCTCCGCGCAGCTCGAGCCGCTGTGGCAGCGCGCCGGCCGGCGCGGCTTCATCATGGGCCGGCTGGGCGCCCACCTCAGCGTCGACGCCTGGGCCGCCCATTCGGCGGGGCTGTTTGAGGAGTGTGGCAAAGCCGTGCTCTTCCGGCATGCAAGCGTTCACTACGGCGCAATGCTGCGGGCTGCCGGCTCGGACTCCGAGCTGGTCCTGCTCGAGCACACCGGCTTCGGCGTCAGCCACGATGCGCTCGGCGCGGCGCTGTGCGAAAGCTGGGGCCTGGCCGCGCCCGCCGTGGTCAGCGTGCGTCACCATGTCGTGGCGCAGGCCACCGGCGAGCTGCCGGCGGCTGCGACACGTAAATCGATCGTTGCGTTGTCGGTCATCGCCAAGGCGGTGATGGAGGCGCCCGAAGCGATCGACGAGGTCGTCTCGGTGGTTGCGCCGCAGGCCGACCTGGACGTGACCCTGGCGCTGCGTGGCGCGCGCAAGGTCATCGACCACCTCGCCGACGCCGCCCGGCGCGACGACTGACGGCGCCCGTGGCCGGCGGCGCGCCTGCGGGCGGCCTGCCGAATGGGCTGCCGAATGGGCTGCGTGATGGGCTGCCCGATGGGCTGCCCGATCGCGTGCCTGATTGCCAGCCCGATGGCCTGTCCATTGCGGGCCAGGGAAGTCCCCTTCCGCTGCCGGCCGCGGCCGGCTAGGCTGCGCACCTTTGAGACTCTCCCAATCACCAGGGCAAACCGACCATGGCATCCATCGTTTCGTCTGACACGCTCGCGCTGCAGCGCATGTACCACTGGGAATCGACGACCCCCGACCGGGTTGCGCTGACGCAGCCGCTCGGCGGTGCCGCGGTGAAGGACTACACCTGGCGCGAATTGATGGATCAGGCGCGGCGCATGGCCGCGCACCTGCAGGCCCAGGGCCTCAAACCCGGCGATCGGGTGGCGCTGCTGTCGAAGAACACCGCGCACTGGATGATGAGCGACTTCGCGATCTGGCTCGCCGGGTGTGTGTCGGTGCCGCTCTACCCGACACTGGCCGCCGGCACGATCCGCCAGATCCTCGAGCACAGCGAAGCCAAGCTGCTTTTTGTCGGCAAGCTCGACGGCTGGGAAGGCATGAAACCCGGCGTGCCGGCCGGCCTGCCCTGCATCAGCCACCCGCTGTCGCCCGACGACGCGAAGAAAAACTACCCGGCCTGGGACGACATCATCGCCAAGACCGCGCCGCTCAAGGGCAACCCGGTGCGTGACGGCGACGAGCTCGGCACGATCATGTACACCTCGGGCACAACCGGCGCGCCCAAAGGCGTGATGCACAGTTTTGCAACTTTCGCATGGGGTGTGCAGGCCGGCCTGCGCCGCGTCACCGAGATCAACCAGGCGGCGCGCATGCTGAGCTACCTGCCGCTGTCGCATGTGGCCGAGCGCACCCTGGTCGAACACGGCATGCTGGCCACCGGCATGCATGTCTTTTTTGCCGAAAGCCTGGACACCTTCACCACCGACCTGCAACGCGCGAAGCCAACGGTATTTTTCTCGGTGCCGCGCCTGTGGGTCAAGTTCCAGCAGGGCATCGGCAAGAAGATGCCACCAGCCAAGCTGAACCGGATGCTGAAGATCCCGATCCTCGGTGGCATCGTGCGCAAGAAGATCCTCACCGCGCTGGGCCTGCAGGAATGCATCTTCGCCGCTGGCGGCGCCGCGCCGATGCCGCCGGAGCTGCTGCGCTGGTACGACAAGCTCGGCCTGAACCTGGTCGAGGTCTACGGCATGACCGAAAACTGCGGCGTCAGCCATTCCACGCTGCGCGGCAAGGTGCGCCCGGGTACGGTCGGCCTGCCGTATGACGGCGTGCAAAGTCGGCTCGACCCGGCGAACAGCGAAATCCAGGTCAAGTCACCCTGCACGATGCTGGGTTACTACAAGGAACCCGAACTCACCAAGCAGGCCATGACCGACGACGGCTGGCTGCACACCGGCGACAAGGGCGCGCTCGACGCCGAGGGCAACCTCAAGATCACCGGTCGCGTGAAGGACCTGTTCAAGACCAGCAAGGGCAAGTACGTCGCGCCGGCGCCGATCGAAGACAAGCTCGTGATGCACGACGCGGTCGAGGCCTGCTGCGTGACCGGCGCCAACCTGGGCCAGCCGCTCGCGCTGTTGATGCTCAATCCGGACGGCGCCGCGAAGTCGCGTGACGCGGCCGGCAAGGCCGAGCTCGAAGCGTCGTTGACCGACCACCTGAAGAAAGTCAACGACACGCTCGACCCGCACGAGCAGCTCGACTGCCTGGTCGTGACGACCGAGGCCTGGACGGTCGAAAACGACCTCATCACGCCGACCTTCAAGGTCAAGCGCAACAAGATCGAAGACCTGTTCGCGAAAAACTACGAAAAGTGGGTCGGCGCGCGCAAGAAGGTCATCTGGAACAGCTGACGCGTGGCGCGGAGGGCGCCGGCCCGTCAGCCTAGTCGACCTTTGCGCCCGAGGCCTTGACCACCTGCGCCCACTTCTTCGTCTCGGCGTCGATGAAGCGGGCGAAGTTGGCGCTGTTCATGCCGCTGGGGATTGCGCCCTGCGCCAGCAGGCGCTCCTTCAGCGTCGGCGACGCCAGCGCCTTGGCGGTTTCTTGCTGCACGCGGTTGACGATGTCCATCGGCGTGCCGGCCGGCGCCAGCAGGCCGAACCACGAACTCGCTTCGTAGCCCTGCGTGGCCGCGCCGCCGGCTTCGGCGATGGTCGGCAGATCAGGCACCGCGCCTGAGCGCACGCCGCTGGTCACGGCAAGCGCCTTCAACCGGCCTGACCTGATATGCGGCAGTGCCGACGGCAGGTTGTCGAACATGAGGTCCATATTGCCGCCGATCAGGTCGATCAGCGCCGGGCCTGACCCGCGGTACGGAAAGTGGACCATGAAGGTGCCGGTCATGGTCTTGAACAGCTCGCCCGACAAATGGATCGACGTGCCGTTGCCCGAGCTCGCCATATTCAGCTTGCCGGGGTTGGCGCGCGCCACGCGGGCCAGGTCGGCGACGTTGTTGATGCCAAATTTCTGCGCATTGGCCGCGTTCATCACGAGCACATTGGGCACTCCGGCGACCAGCGTCACCGGGACAAAATCCTTGACATGGTCGTAGGGCATCTTCGGGTACAGCGCGGCGTTGATTGCGTGGGTACCAACGGTGCCCATCAGCAGCGTGTGGCCATCGGCGGCGGCCTTGGCGACCTCGTTGGCACCGACATTGCCCCCCGCGCCGGGTTTGTTGTCGACGATGAAGGGCTGGCCAAAAACCGCCTGCAACTCCGGCGCCAGGGCGCGCGCCAGGATGTCGGTGGTGCCGCCGGCCGCAAACGGCACGACGATGCGCACTGGCTTGCCCGGCCAGCCCGCGGGCTGCGCCAGCACGGCCCAGGGTGCGGTGCCGAGCAGGCTCAGCGCGACGAAGTTGATCAGCGTACGGCGGTTGGTTTTCATGGCGATGGCAGCGAGCCGGGTAACAAAAGCCGGCAGTGTGCCGCAGCACGCGCCTGCAAGCACCTAAATCATCGACAAGGGCCTGGCCGGCGGCGCACCCGGTGCGCCTGCGGTGTACGTCGGCATGTGCCCCGTCCTCAGCGACTCGGTCGAAGCCTTTCAGGCCGGCTTCGGCCCGCATGTGCAAGAGATCATGGCCGACATCGTGAACTACACCGACGTGGCGCCGGTGATACAGATCAGCGAAGTCGTGGTCGGCTGACGCCAGCGCCGAAGTCGGCGCCGCACAGTCAATCCGGGCGCGCTGTGGGCGGCGCGGTCAGCGGCGCTGCCACGGGCGCCGCGAACCACGCCGCGAACCGCGCCACCAAGCGCTCGCGCACCGCCGCGGTGTGCACCGGCAGCACGATCACGTCGCCAGCGCGGGCCCAGTCGAGCAGGCGCAGCGCGGCGGCTTCTTCATCGGCTTCGTGCCGAATCTGTGATCGCTCAAGGCCAGCATCGAGCAACGCCTGTTCGATCAGCGCGGGCACCTCGCCCACGGCGCGGCCGCGCAGCATCTGCGGCAGCTCCTTGATCAGCACCCGATCGGGGGCGAAGCCGGCGGCGGTGCGTGCCAGATCGGTGATCGCCCCATCGTCGCGGTTGCCGGCCTGTCCGAGCAGCAGCCCCAGCCGCGCGGGTTGCAGCGCACGCGCGATTTGCAGCAGTTGGGCCAGCCCGTCGGGGTTGTGGGCGTAGTCGACGAGCACCGTCGCGCCACGGTGTGACCAGCGCTCCAGGCGGCCCGGGTTGTCGCAGGCCGAGCCGCCGAAACTTGCCAGCGTCGAGCGGATCGTGTCGACGCTGAAGCCTGCCGACGCGGCGGCGAGTGCCGCGGCCGCCGCGTTTTCGATATTGAAGCCGGCTGCGCCACCCAGCGTCAGCGGCATGCTCGCGGCGGGGCCCAGCGCATGTTCCTGGGCCGCGATCGACAGCCACAGTTCACCTGCGCGCAGGCCGCAGGTGCTGCCGTTGAACGCGCCGGTCGTTGTGCCGTTCATGGTGCCGTTGACGGTGCCGCGCATGGCGCGGTGCGCGCGCAGCGGCTCGGCATCGAAGTCCAGCGCAAACAACGCCTGCCGCGCCTGCGCCGCATGCGGCCATCGGGCTGCTGCGCGCATCAAGGTGGTGTCACCCGCATTCAGCACCAGCACGCCCCCGGCGGCGACGGCATGCGCGACGATCAGCTTCGCCTGCGCAATGTCGTCCAGGCTGTGCATGCCGTATTCGCCAAAGTGGTCGGCGCTGATATTCGTGACCACCGCGATATCGGCGCGCTGCACCGCGAGCCCGCGCCGCAGCAGGCCGCCGCGGGCGGTCTCGAGTACCGCAACCTGCACCGCAGGGTGGCGCAGCACCGCGCGTGCGCCGGCCGGGCCGGCAAAGTCCCCCGAGCCGACGCGCGCACCGCCGACCACGATGCCCTCGGTGCCACACAGGCCGCAGGTCTTGCCGGACGCGGTGGCGATCGCCGCGATCAGCCGCGTCGTCGTCGTCTTGCCGTTTGATCCGGTGACCAGGATCGTCGGCACATCGTGCAGGCGCGACCAGGGCACATCCATCGCCAACGGCAAGGCCGCGCGTGGGTAGCTGACGCTGCCGCTGCCGGCGCCGATCGACAGCGTCTCGTCGTCTTCAAGACAGGGCAGTTGGTGTTCGGCGGCGGCGGCTCTGAGCCGCGCCAGAGGCGGTGAAAATTCGGCGCCGGCACGCGCCGAGAAAGCCGCCACATCCAGGCCGCGATGCCGGATCTCAAAGCCCGCGGCAGCGTCGCCAAGCGCCTGCTCCCAGGCCCACTCGTTGACTTCGGTGGCTGTGAAAAGCAGCGCCGACGGCGCCACAAAAGCCAGGGTTGCGGCGTTGCCGTGCGGTTGCAAATGCGGCTGCGCATGGGGCTGCACATGCCGCTGCACATGCGGCTGCGGCGCCGGCCAGCCGAGCGCCGCGGCCATCGACGACACCGCGGCAGCCCAGCGTGCATGCGCCGCCGAGTCGGCCGCCAGCGGGCCGAGCGCGGTGAGCACCACTGCCGGCCGGTCGAAGTGGAGGTTGGCGCCGATCAGGCGGCGCGAATCCTCGAACAGCGGCGGCGG
>JAYUSP010000141.1:0-7069 GCA_043755615.1 Betaproteobacteria bacterium | reverse complement strand
GGTGGCGCCCGATGCGCTGGTGCGTCAGATTTCCACCGAAGTCATTGATACCGTCAAGAGCGACAAGGAAATCCAGGCCGGCAGCCTGCCGAAGATCATCGCGTTGGTCGATGCCAAGGTGCTGCCGCATGTGAACTTCACGCGCATGACACGCATCGCGGTCGGCCGCCCTTGGGCCGGCGCCACGCCCGACCAGCAAAAGCGCCTGCTCGACGAGTTCAAGACCCTGCTCGTGCGCACCTACTCGGGTGCGTTGACGCAGGTCAAAGACCAGAACGTTGCGCTCAAACCGTATCGCGCCGCGGCCGAAGACAACGAAGTCGTCGTGCGCACTGAAATCAAGGGCAAGGGTGAAGCGATCCAGCTCGACTACCGTCTCGAGAAGACGGCGGCCGGCTGGAAGATCTACGACGTCAACGTGCTCGGCGTGTGGCTGGCCGATACCAGCTTCAAATCGCAGTTCGCGCCGATCATCAGCAGCTCGGGCATCGACGGCCTGATCACGACGCTGACCGATCTGAACAAAAAGGCCGCTGGCGGCAAGGGCTGACGCGCGATGCAACTGCCGGCCACACTGACCATCACTGAAGCGCCGGCGGCGCTGGTCAGCGCTTTGGCCACGCTGGCCGCTCAGGGCGACGGCGCGGCGGTGGTTGTCGATGCGGCGCCTCTGGCCGAATTTGATACCTCGGCGATCGCGGTGCTGCTGGAGTTGCAGCGTCAGTCCCGCGCCCGCGGGCTGACTTTTGCAGTCTGCCGGGCGCCAGCCAAACTGCACCAGCTCGCGGCCCTGTATGGCGTCGAAAACCTGCTCGGTTTGCAGGCCGCTGAATCGCTGCCGCCCAAGGACGCCGAAGCGTCGCGGCCGCCTCAGGGCGTCTCTGCGTAACGCCGGGCGCGCAGGTTCTTCTTGATCTCTTGCAGCATCGGCCGCAGATTCTCGCTGCCCAGGCGCAGCGCGACGCCGGTGGTCAGGATGTCGATGATCATCAGGTGCAAAAGCCGGCTGACCATCGGGCTGTAGCGGTCAAAATCCTCCGGGTGATCGGCAGCAAGCAGCACCTGCCCGGGCTGTTGCGCCAGGCGAGCCAGGGCTGAGCCGCTGGCGGTGATCACGATCACCGCAGCGCCCTTGCGCCGCGCGATCTCGGCGACGTCCAGCAGGTCGCGGCTGCGCCCCGAGTTGCTGATGATCACCGCGCAATCACCCGGCTGCAGCATCGTCGCACTCATCACCTGCACGTGGCCGTCGCTGCACGCCGAGGCATTCACGCCGAGGCGGAAGAACTTGTGTTGCGCGTCCTGCGCCACGATGCCCGAATTGCCGACGCCGTAAAACTCCACCCGGCCTTTTTCGCGGCAGGTTTTGGCCAATGCCACGATCGCCCGCTCAATGGCATTCCCGGCGGCAGCGTTGCGGTATTTCAGCAGCGCACTCACTGCGTTGTCGATGACCTTGACGATGAGGTCGGCGGGTTTGTCGTCTTCGTCCACCGAGCGGTGCACAAAGGGCACCCCTTCGTTGACGCTGCCGGCGAGCTTCAACTTGAAGTCCGCCAGCCCGTCATAGCCGACGCTGCGGCAAAAGCGCACCACCGTCGGTTTACTGACATGCGCGCGCAGCGACAACTCGCCCACCGGCAGCGACGCAAAAGATCGCGCGTCGGCCAGCACCAACCGCGCCACCCGCTGCTCGGCGGGCGGCAATGCGGGCATTGCCGCCAGAACGCGCTCAAGCATCAGCGAGGGCTGCTCTCGGTCAACTGTTGTCACTGCTCCTCGTCCCAGACACAGCCATCGCGCGCGACCATCGCGCTCGATGCCGCCGGTCCCCAACTGCCGGCGGCATACGGCCGCGGGCCGTTGTTGTCGGCGGCCCAGGCGTCGAGCACCGGCATCACCCAGGCCCAGGCTTGCTCCTGCTCGTCGCTGCGCACAAACAGATTCAGGCGGCCGGTGATCGCGTCCATCAACAAGCGCTCATAGCCGCCGACGCGCTGTGACGCAAAGGCCTTGTCGAAGTCGAGGTCGAGCTTCACCGGCGCGAGCTGGTCGTTGTTGGCGCTGCCCTTGGCAGCGAGCAGGTGCAGCTCGAGCCCATCTTCGGGTTGCAGCTTGATGACGAGCTTGTTGGCCTGGTTCGCACCCGGAAAGATCGGGTGTGGCACCGGCCGAAAGTTGACCACGATCTGCGATTCACGCGACGCCAGCCGCTTGCCGGTGCGCAGGTAAAACGGCACCCCGGCCCAGCGCCAGTTCTGGATCTCGGTGCGCAGCGCGACGAAGGTTTCGCAGCGGCTCTCAAGCGGCACCTTGACTTCTTCGAGGTAGGCCTTGACCGCCTCGCCGCGCACCGTGCCGGCCTTGTACTGACCACGCACCACATCGCGCACCACGGTCTCCGGTGTGAAGGGCCGCAGCGATTTCAGGACCTTGAGCTTCTCATCGCGGATGGCGTCGGCGTCGCTCGAACTCGGCGGTTCCATCGCGATCATCGTCAGCAATTGCAGCGCGTGGTTCTGGATCATGTCGCGCAGCGCGCCGGTGCGGTCGTAGAAGTCGCCGCGCGTGCCGACGCCGATATTTTCGGCCAGCGTGATCTGGATATTGGCGATGCTCTCGCGCCGCCACAGCGGCTCGAACAGCGCGTTGCCAAAGCGCAAGGCCGACAGGTTCTGCACGGCGGCCTTGCCCAGGTAGTGGTCGATGCGCAGCGCCTGGCTCTCGGTGAACGACGCGCGCACCGCGCGATTGATCTCACGCGCACTGGCCAGGTCGTGGCCGAGCGGTTTTTCGAGCACGACACGCACATTCGGGCCGTTCACGCCGGCCGCGCCGAGCTGGGCGCAGATCTGCGTGAAGAGGTGCGGGCTGGTGGCCAGGAAGAGCACCACGGTATCGGCGGCACGGTCGTCGAGCCAGGCTTTGAGGCCGGCGTAATGCTCGGGCTGCGCCAGGTCCATGCGCCGGTAATGCAGCAGGCTGGCGAACTGGGCGAACTCTTCGTCGCTGGGCTGCTTGGCTTCTTCGACGGCGGTGAAGCGCTCGCGAATATAGGTTCGGTACTCGTCGTCGCTGCGCTCGTCGCGGGCGACCGCCAGGATGCGGCCGCCGGGTGGCAGCTTGCAGTGGCGCCAGGCCTGAAACAGCGCCGGCATCAGCTTGCGCCAGGTCAGGTCGCCAGTGCCACCAAAGAGGACGAGGTCAAAGGACATGTTTCTGGTGCCCCGGGCTGCGTCCGGGGCTGTAATTAAGTTACGGCCAGGATGATGCAGGAGTTTCTTCGGCGGGTCAATTTCAGCGCCGCCGCATCTCCAGCCACAGCAAATACAGCCCGCTGACTACCACCACCGCGGCACCGGCGACGACCATGCCGTCGGGCACCTGGTCGAAAACCAGCCAGCCCCACAGCGTCATGTAGATGATCTGCTGGTACATGAACGGCCCGAGTGTGGT
The DNA here is from genome assembly GCA_043755615.1 of Betaproteobacteria bacterium. GTDB lineage: Bacteria > Pseudomonadota > Gammaproteobacteria > Burkholderiales > Burkholderiaceae_C > Rubrivivax. The sequence continues at coordinate 3,613 of JAYUSP010000141.1, read as the reverse complement.
CGCCGACGCATAAGCGTGCGCCTTGGCCACGGCATGGTGGCCCAGGCTGCCACACAGGCCGCAGACACCGACCAGCAACCAGGGCAGCCAGCCTTGCGGCGTCTGCCACTGCGCCAGGGCCAACGGCGCGAGCATCACGGCCGCGACCAGCGCCGACATCCATTGCATCGACGCTGCCGTTTCGTTGGCCGCCATCCGACGCGTGAGGATGTTGAAGACGGCCAGGATCAAAGCATTCGCGCAGACAAGCAGCGTCGCCGGATGAAAAGCGTGCGAGCCCGGGCGGATGACCAGCAGCACGCCACAGAAGCCGATCCCGATCGCAAACCAGCGCCGCGCGTCGAGCCGCTCGCCCAGCCACCAGGCCGACAGCAAGGCGATCAGCAGCGGCACACTGAACTGGATCGACGCCGTCTCGGCGAGTTGCAGATACTGCAAGGCCCAGAAGTTGCACAGCGTCATCACGCCCAGCATCGCGCCGCGCAAACTCTGTAGCCGCCAACTGCGCACCCGCACCAGCTCGCGGCCGTAGACCGGCCCGAGCAGCAGTGTCGAGATCAGCACATGGGCGACAAAACGCAGCCACACGACCTGCATCACCGGCAAGGTCTGCACGAGGTATTTGCCGCTCGTGTCCAGCGTTGCGAACATCAACGTCGACACGGCGACCAGGCCGATGCCGATTTGCCGGTTCTGGGCAGTGTCGAGTTGCAGCATGCGGGGCCGGCAAAAGGGATTGATTCTAGAAAGCAGGCGGTACAGCAGCCTGACGCCTCGGTTCTAATTCGGCGATTCGTCGGAGGGCCCGCATCGGCGCCGATACCACCAGGCCGCAGCATGAACCAACTCGAGCAACTCAAGCAGCACACCACCGTGGTCGCCGATACCGGCAACTTCAACCAGCTCGCGCAGTTTGCGCCGCAGGACGCAACGACCAACCCGTCGTTGATCCTCAAAGCCGTGCTCCAGCCCGACTATGCGCCGCTGCTCGCCGAGACCGCAGCAGCGCATCGCGGCCGGCCGCTGGCCGAGGTCGTCGACGAAGTGCTGGTGCGTTTTGGCCTGGAGATCCTGAAGATCGTGCCCGGCCGCGTCAGCACCGAAGTCGATGCCCGGCTGTCGTTTGATACCGCGGCCACCCTGGCGCGCGCGCGCCACCTGATCGGCTTGTATGAAAACGCGGGCATCGGCCGCGAACGTGTGCTGATCAAGATCGCGTCGACCTGGGAGGGCATCCAGGCGGCGCGTGTGCTGCAAGCCGACGGCATCCGCTGCAACCTGACCCTGCTGTTCGGCTTTTGCCAGGCAGTGGCCTGCGCCGATGCCAAGGTGACGCTGATCTCGCCCTTTGTCGGCCGCATCTACGACTGGGCCAAGAAAAACGCCGGTACGGACTGGGACGAAGCCGCGCACGCCGGTGCTAACGACCCCGGCGTGAGGTCGGTGACCCAGATTTACAACTACTTCAAGAAGCTCGATATCACCACCGAGGTCATGGGCGCGAGCTTTCGCAACGTCGGCCAGATCACCGCGCTGGCCGGGTGCGACCTGTTGACGATCAGCCCGGAATTGCTCGCCGCGTTGCAATCGAGCACCGCCAGCGTGCCGCGCCGGCTCGACCCCGCCGCGGCCCAGGCGACTGCGCTGCCGCCGGTGCGCCACGACGAAGCGGGCTTTCGCTACGCGCTCAACCACGATGCGATGGCGACCGAAAAACTCGCCGAAGGCATCCGCGGTTTTGCCGCCGATGCGGCCAAGCTTGATCGCTTGATCGAGGGGCTGAAATGAGTGACTTTGCTCGCTGTGACCAGACGCTGGCCTGGGCCGCGCTGCGCGGCCACCTTGAAGCCCATGGCCGCGACTTCGATCTGCGCGAAGCCTTTGCCCGCGACGCTGGGCGTTTTGCAGCGCTGACCGTGCAGGCGCCCGAGGTTTTTGCCGACCTGTCGAAAAACCGGGTCGATACCGCGACGCTGAAATTCCTGATCGACCTCGCGCGCGAATGCGGTTTGCAAGCCCAGCGCGATGCGATGTTTGCCGGCGCGCCGATCAACACCAGCGAAGGCCGTGCGGTGCTGCACACTGCGCTGCGCGCACCACCCGCGCCACCCGCGCCACCCGCGTCACCCGGCAGCGGCCTCTTCAGCGCCGAGGTGCATGCGGTGCTCGATGCGATGCTGGCCTACGCCGACGCTGTACGTGATGCGGCGGGGGCGGCGGGGGCGGCTGGCGCGGCGGGTGCGGTCGGCGCGGCTGGCGCGGCGGAGGGTCGTGGCGGCTTCACCGACATCGTCAATATCGGCATCGGTGGCTCCGACCTCGGCCCGCGCATGGTCGTGCAGGCGCTCGACGCGTTTGCCCACCGCGGGTTGAGGTTCCACTTCGTCAGCAATGTCGACGGCCACGATATCAGCCAGGTGCTGCGCGGTCTTGACCCCCGGCGCACGCTGTTCATCGTCGCCAGCAAGACCTTCACGACGCAGGAAACGTTGGCCAATGCGCTGGCCGCGCGCGCCTGGTTCGATGCCGGTGGTGGCAAGGATCGCGGCAAACATTTTGTCGGCGTCACGAGCAACCTCGAAGCCGCCGCGGCCTTTGGTATCCGCACCACGTTTGGTTTTTGGGACTGGGTCGGCGGGCGTTATTCGCTGTGGAGCGCGATCGGCCTGCCGATCGCCATCGCCATCGGCGGCGCGGGTTTTCGGCAGTTGCTGGCCGGCGCGCACGCGATGGACCGCCACTTCGTGGAGGCCCCGCTGGCGCAGAACCTGCCGGCGCTGCTGGGGCTGATTGACGTCTGGTACCGCAATTTCCACGGCTTCAGCAGCCGCAGCGTGGCGCCGTATCACGAAGGCTTGAGGCGCCTGCCGGCGTATTTGCAGCAGCTCGAGATGGAGTCCAACGGCAAGCGGGTCGATGCGGCAGGGCAGACCCTGCCCTACGCCACCACCCCGGTGGTCTGGGGCGAGCCCGGCACCAACGGCCAGCATGCTTACTTCCAGATGCTGCACCAGGGCACCGACGTGATCCCGGTCGAGTTCATCGCCGTCAAGACACCCGCCCACGGCCTGGCCGACCAGCACCACAAGCTGCTTGCCAACTGCCTGGCGCAAAGCCAGGCGCTGATGCTCGGCAAGACCACCGAGTTGGCCGCCGCCGAACGCGCGCCCACCGCATCGGCAACGATGGCTAACGACATCCTTGCACGGCACCGCACGTTTCCCGGCAACCGGCCAAGCACGACCCTGGTGCTCGATGAACTGACACCCCGTTCGCTGGGGGCGCTGATCGCGATGTACGAACACCGCGTCTTCACCAGCGGCGCGATCTGGGGCATCAACAGCTTCGACCAATGGGGCGTCGAGCTCGGCAAGGCGCTGTGCAACGCATTGCTGCCGCGGCTGGTGTCGGGTGATGTGCAGGGGCTCGATGCCTCCACCGCCGGCCTGCTGCAAAGGCTGCGCGGCTGATGGCGGCGACCGCCAAGTCCGGCAAGTCCGGCAAGACCGTCGTCTTCGATCTTGGCGGCGTGTTGCTGCACTGAAAGCCGCTGCAGGTCTTGCAGCAGGTGGTGCCCGAGCTGGCGCCCGACGAGGCCGCGGCACGCGTTGGC
>JAYUSP010000140.1:0-7102 GCA_043755615.1 Betaproteobacteria bacterium | reverse complement strand
CTGCAAGCCGTGGCGCGGCGCATCGTTCGCGCCCGGGTCGGCGCCGACGCGGTCACGCTGGCGGGTTTTGTGGTCGGCATCGGCGCCGCAGTGGCGATCGGATTGGCCGCACCGCTGCTCGGCCTGGTGCTGTTGCTGCTGAGCCGATTGCTCGACGGCCTGGACGGCAACGTCGCGCGGCTGACCACGCCGACCGACCGCGGCGCCTTTCTCGACATCACGCTGGACTTCTTGTTCTACGCCAGCATCCCGTTGGCGTTTGCGATCGTCGACCCAGCGGCCAACTCCTTGCCGGCGGCGGTATTGCTGGCCGCCTTCATCGGCACCGGCTCCAGCTTCCTGGCTTTTGCGGTGCTTGCCGAGCGCCGTGGGCTGCGCAGCGACGCCTATCCGGTGAAGGGCATTTTTTACCTTGGTGGCTTGACCGAAGGCACCGAGACGATCGTGTGTTTCTGCCTGATGTGCCTGTGGCCGGCGCAGTTTGCGTGGTGGGCCTACGGCTTTGCGACACTCTGCGCTGTTACCGTTGTGACTCGCATCGTCGGCGGCTGGCGTGCGTTGAAGGTGTAATGTCGCTGCGCCGCGAGCGACCGAGGCCAGGAGAAAGCGATCGATGAACAAGAACAAGCTGCTGCTCGTGGTTGCGCTGGTGCTGCTGATCGCAGCATTTTTTGCGCTGAACCTGGGGCAGTATTTCAGCCTCGACTACATCAAGGGCGCGCAGGGGCGCTTCACTGCGCTGTACGGCGAACGGCCGGCGCTGGTGATCGGCGTCTTCTTTGCGGCCTATGTCGCGGTCGCGGCGCTGTCGCTGCCGGGCGCGGCGATCATGACCTTGCTCGCTGGCGCGGTCTTCGGCCTGGTCGTGGGCACCATCATCGTGTCGTTTGCGTCGAGCATCGGCGCCACGCTGGCGATGCTGTTTGCGCGCTACGTGCTGCGCGACAGCGTGAAGTCGAAGTTCGGCACCAGGCTGGCCGATATCGACCGCGGCATCGAACGCGAAGGCGCGTTTTATCTGTTCACCTTGCGCCTGGTGCCGCTGTTCCCGTTTTTTGTCGTCAACCTGCTGATGGGCCTGACGACGATGAAGGCGGCGACCTTCTACTGGGTCAGCCAGATCGGCATGTTCGCCGGCACGGTGGTCTATGTGCTCGCCGGCACGCAGCTCGCGCAGATCACTTCGCTCAAGGGCATCCTCTCGCCCGGATTGGTGGCGTCGTTTGTGCTGCTCGGCATCTTTCCGCTGATCGCCAAGAAGATCGTCGACATCGTCAAGGCGCGCAAGGTCTACGCCCGCTGGGCGGACAAGAAGCCAAAATCCTTTGACCGCAACCTGGTCGTCATCGGCGCCGGTGCGGCCGGGCTGGTGACGAGTTACATCGCCGCTGCGGTGAAGGCCAAGGTGACGCTCGTCGAAAGCCACAAGATGGGCGGCGACTGCCTCAACTACGGCTGCGTGCCGAGCAAGGCGCTGATCAAGACCGCGACGCTGGCGCGGCAGATGCGACACAGCGCCGACTACGGCATTGCCAGCGCGTCTTTCACCATGAATTTTGCGGACGTGATGGAGCGTGTCGCCAGAGTCGTTCGTGAAGTCGAACCGCACGATTCAGTCGAGCGCTACACCTCGCTGGGTGTGGATGTCGCCCTAGGCAGCGCAAGGATCATCGACCCCTGGCGTGTGTTGATCAAACGCCAGGACGGCAGCGAACAGACGCTGAGCACCCGCGCAATCGTCATCGCCACTGGCGCGCGGCCCTTTGTGCCGCCGCTGCCGGGCATCGACGAGGTCGGTTACCTGACCAGCGACACGCTGTGGGGCCTGCGCGAGCAGCCGCAGCGGCTGGTGGTGCTTGGTGGCGGCCCGATCGGCTGTGAGCTGGCACAAAGTTTCGCCCGCCTGGGCTCGCAGGTGACGCAGGTCGAGATGATGGCGCGCCTGATGATCAGGGAGGATGAGGACGTCTCGGCCTACGCACGCAAGGCGCTCGAAGCCGATGGCGTGGCGGTGCTCACCGGCCACAAAGCGCTGCGCTGCGAGAAGACGACCGAGGGCAAATTCATCATTGTCGAATCCGCTGGCAAGGAGCTTCGCATCGGCTTTGATCTGCTGCTGTGTGCCGTCGGGCGGGTCGCGCGGCTGACGGGCTTCGGCCTCGAAGAACTCGGCGTGCCGGTGAACCGCACCGTGACCGTCAACGAATACCTCGAAACCGTCTACCCGAATATCCTGGCCGCGGGTGATGTTGCCGGGCCCTACCAGTTCACCCACACCGCATCCCACCAGGCCTGGTACGCGGCCGTCAACGGCCTGTTCGGCAGCTTCAAGAAATTCAAGGCTGACTACTCGGTGATCCCCTGGTGCACCTTCATCGACCCCGAGGTCGCGCGGGTCGGCCTCAACGAGCAGGAAGCACGCGAAAAGGGCATTCCTTTCGAGGTCAGCCGATACGGCATCGACGACCTCGATCGCGCCATCGCCGACAGCGCCGCGCACGGCTGGGTCAAGGTGCTCACCGTGCCGGGCAAGGACAAGATCCTCGGCGTGACCATCGTCGGCGTGCATGCCGGCGACCTGCTCGCCGAATATGTGCTGGCGATGAAATACGGCCTCGGGCTGAACAAGATTCTGGGCACGATCCACACCTACCCGACCTGGGCCGAGGCCAACAAATATGCTGCTGGCGAATGGAAACGTGCGCACCAGCCGCTGGGCTTGCTGAAATGGGTCGAGCGTTTGCACACTTGGCGCAGGAGCTGATGCAATGTTGAAAGCGATGTTGAAAGCGATGTTGAAAAAATGGTTTGTCTTGCTGGCCACGTTGCTGCTTGCCGGCACCGCATCGGCGCAGTTCGACCACGCTTATGCCGGCTGGGATGCGTTGGTCAAAAAACATGTGCGCTGGTTGCCCGACAACAAGCAGAGCCGTGCGGACTACAACGGTTTCAAGGCCGAACGCGCCGAGTTGAAGAAGGTGCTCGACGCGATGAGCGCGGTGCCCAGGGCCGACTTCGACGCCTGGAGCCGCGACCAGCAGATGACGTTTTTGATCAACGCCTACAACGCCTTCACGGTCGAGTTGATCCTCACCAAATGGCCGGATCTGAAATCGATCCGCGACATCGGCGGCGTCTTCAATAAACCCTGGAGCCTGGAGTTTTTCACGCTGCTCGGCGCCAAGCATCATCTCGACTGGATCGAACACGAACAACTGCGCCCGAACTACAACGACCCGCGTGTGCATGCGGCGGTCAACTGCGCGTCGATCGGCTGCCCGGCATTGCGCAACGAGGCCTTCGTGGCGGCCCGGCTCGAGGCCCAGCTCGAAGACGGCATGCAGCGTTTCATGGCCGACCGCACACGCAACCGGGTGCGTGACGGGCGCGTCGAAGTGAGCAAGATTTTCGACTGGTTCGAGAAGGATTTCAAAGCTGGACACAAGGGCTTCTCGAAGGTTGAAGACGTGTTTGCGAAGTACGCCACCCAGCTCAGCGACAAGCCCGAAGAGCAGGCGCAGTTGCGCGCAAAAACGTTGGCCGTGGCACACCTCGACTACGACTGGTCGCTCAACGTCGTCGGCCGGTGAGGCTTGCGGGTGCGGTTCTGCTGGCGGGTGTGGCGGCCGTGCTGGCGCTCGGTGCAGCGTCGTCACCGGCGCAGTCCCTGCTCGCGCCACTGACCGACATGCAGCGCTGGCTGCCGGCGCCGTTGCCCAAGCAGACCCTGCCGCCAACCCGCTTCTCGCGGGTCGATATCGACGGCAGCATGGCGCTGCGCATCGAATCACGGGCAAGTTATGGCAACCTGGTGCACCACGTCGAGGCTGACGCCGCCGCGGCCCGCACGCTGCAATGGCGCTGGCGGCTGGAGACGGCGATCGACGGCGCCGACCTGCAGCACAAGGCCAGCGACGACGCGGCATTGAAGGTCTGCGTGCTCTTCGAGATGCCGATCGATCGGGTGCCCTTTGTCGAACGCCAGCTCTTGCGCATGGCGCGTGCTGCGACGGGCCAAGCGTTGCCGGCGGCGACGCTTTGTTATGTCTGGGCGCCGCTGCTCAAGGCCGACACCCTGCTGCCCAACGCACACACCAAACGTATGCGCTGGCTGGTGTTGCAAGGTGCCGGCACGCCACTCGCGGCCTGGCGCAGCGAGCGCCGGAACCTGCACGCCGATTTCTTGCGCGCCTTTGGCGACGAGTCCGCGCAGGTGCCGCCGATCGTGGCGGTGCTGGTCGGCGCCGACGCCGACAATACCGGCGGCCAGGCCTTGAGCCAGATCGCGGCGCTGGAGTTGTTTGCCCGATGAAGCGGGTGCTGCTGCTTGGCGGCGGGCATGCCCATGTGCATGTGCTGCGTGCGCTGGCCGATGTGCCGATGGTCGGCGCGGACGTGCAGCTGGTCACGCCCTTCAGGCGCCAGATGTATTCGGGCATGGTGCCGGGCCTGATCGCCGGGCACTACAGCGCCGATGCGTGTGCGATCCCGCTGCCGCCTTTGGCGCAGGCCGCCAAGGTCGGGTTCATCGATGGCGCCGCGGCCGGCCTGGATGCCGGCCAGTGCCGGGTCACGCTGGCCGACGGGCGCCGGCTCGACTACGACGTGTTGTCGATCGACACCGGCGCGACGATGCCACGCGACCTGATCCCCGGCGCGCGCGAACATGGCCTCTTCGTGCGTCCGATCGAACACTTTGTGCAACTGTTCGACGGCGTGCTGGCGTTGGCCAAAAAACGCGCGCTGGATGTCGTCGTGGTCGGCTCCGGCGCGGCCGGGTTCGAGCTGGCGCTGGCGCTGTCGCACCGGCTCGCTGGCAGTGTTCGTGATCATGGCAGTGCTGGCAGTGCTGGCAGTGATGGCAGTGCGGCCGGCGGCACTGCCGAGGCATCGCGCATCGCCATCGTGCTCGGTGGTGCAGCGCCGCTGTCGGGTTATCCCCCCGCGGTGGTCGACCGCGCGCTGCGCGTGCTGAAACAACACCGCATCACCTTGCTGCCGGCGCTGTGTACCGGCATTGACGGCGGCCATGTGCATCTGGACAACGGCGGGCGGCTGGCCTGCGACGTGCCGCTGATCGCGGTCGGCACGGCTGCGCCGGCCTGGTTGGCGGGCAGCGGCTTGCAACTCGACGGCGCCGGTTTCATCAATACCGGTGCGACGCTTCAGAGCCTGTCGCATGCAAATGTCTTTGCCGCCGGTGACGTCGCATCGCGGCCCGATGCGCCGCATGCGCGCAGCGGTGTCTATGCGGTGCGCGCCGGGCCGCCGCTGGCCGACAACCTGCGGCGCTTCGTGGGCGGAGGCGATCTGCTTGCGCACGACCCCGGGCCGCGCACGTTGAACCTGCTGTCCTGCGGCGACCGCCGCGCGATCATGAGCTGGGGCCGCTGGTCGGCCCAAGGGCGCTGGGTGTGGTGGTGGAAGGACCGGATCGACGCCAGGTTTGTGCGCCGCTACCGCTTGCCCGAAGCGGGCACCGGGCCCGGCACCGGCGCTATCTCGCGGTAAAAGATCGTCGTTGCACAAGAGCCGCCCTGCGGCCACAGCGCATAACCCGGGATCGCACCGACCCGCTTCCAGCCGAGGTGCGCATACAGCCGCTCGGCGTCGCCGCCGGTGACGGTGTCAAGCACGAGCAGGGTCTTGCCACAGTCGGCCGCCAGGCGCTCTGTCGCCCGCATCAGCGCCGCGCCCAGGCCTTGGCGGCGCGCGCGGCGGTGTACGAGCATCTTGGCCAGATCGGCACGGTGAGGCTGGTTTTCCGGCTGGTCGATGACCAGTTGCACGGTGCCGACGATGCCCCGGGCGTCTTCGGCCACGAGCAGCGCGCGCTCACCCGCGGCAACCCCCTGCGCAACATGTTGCCAGAACGCCAGCGCGCGCCCGTGTGTCAGCGGCAGCATGAAGCTCACCGACGCACCCCCTTCGACGCAGTCGATCAGCAGGTCGGCGAGTTGTTCGAGCTGCAATGGATCGATCCGGTGCAGGCGGCGCAGCGTCCATGCCGATGTGGGTTGGGATGTGGCATTTGAAGTGGATGCGGTCATGTCGGCGCGCCTGGTCGTGCTTCAGCGTTTGCTCGGCCGGAAAGTGATCGTCAGCGTCGACGGCACACGGCCGTCGGTATCGCGCGGCAAGGTAGCGGTGCGGTCGATGGCCTTGAGCACGGCGTCGTCCCACTCCTTGTTGCCACTCGGCGTGACGATGCGCCGGCCCATGATGCTGCCGTTGGGGGCGCTGCGCACTTCGACTTCGGCCGCGGGGTTGCCGGTGAAGGTTTCGGTGAAGACGATATTCGGGAAGATCGCGTTGACCAGCTTGCCGGTGTAGCTGGCTGAAGGCGCCGCGTCAGTGCTTGCGGTGCCGCGGGTGCTGCCCGGCGCACTCGCGATCTGGCCCATCATGCGGCGCAGGTTTTCTTCGCGCTGTTTGGCCAGCCGCGCATCTTCGGCGGCGAGCTCTGCGGCCTCGCGGGCGGCGCGCGTATCGGCCTGGGTCTTCTCGGCTTTTTCACGGGCTGCTTTGTCGAGCGCGGCCTTTTCGGTCTTGGCTTCCTTGGCTTCCTTGACGGCCTTTTCCTTTTTTGCTTTCTCGATCGCGATCTGCGCGTCGCGCGGCGCCGGCGCCGGGGCTGGCGGCGCCGCTTTTTCGATGGCTTTGGTTGGGGCCGGTGGGGCTGGCGGTGGCGGCGGCGCGGTTTCGGGTTCGACAGCCTTCGGCGCTACGAGCCGCGGCACTGCGGCCCACAGTTCGGCGGAGACCAGCTCCGGCGGCGGCAGTCGCCAGTTGACGCCAAAGCTCAAGGCCACGATCAGCCCGACATGCACCAGCGCCGCCAGCGCCGCACCCGGCGCCATCCCGCCCGGCGATCGTGGGTGCAGGGCGTCGTAGGCGCCGAGCTGGGCTGCCGCTGCGGTCACGAGTTAGCCGCCTTGGCGCACCGACAGGCCGACTCGCTTGATGCCGGCTTTTTGCAAACCATCCATCACCCGCACGACGGTTTCGTACCTGACCTGGCGGTCGGCGCTGATGACCACCGGCACCTCGGCGTTGCCGGCCTGCGCTGCACGCACGCTTAGCGCGAGCTGGCCGATGCCAA
>JAYUSP010000139.1:0-7120 GCA_043755615.1 Betaproteobacteria bacterium | reverse complement strand
TCGGACAGCTTGCTGACCTCGATACGGGTGGACGATCCCATGCTCTTGATCGTGGCAACCCGCAGCGGCGCACAGAGGCGTCTGGATGGCGGCGGACTGGATCATCGCCAGCCCCGCTACGCCATGCCATGCCATGCCATGCCATGCCATTCCAACACCCATTTGCGCCCATTCCGGGCAGCCCCAGGATCAGCGCCGCAAGCGACTACATCAGCACAATGTCGTACTGCTCCGGCGTCATCGTCGGCTCGGTCGACATCGAAATCGGCTTGCCGATGAATTCGCTCAAGCCCGCGAGGTGCACGCTTTCTTCGTCGAGCAGCATCTCGACGACTGCGGCGTTGGCGATGACACGAAATTCCTTGGGGTTGAACTGGCGCGCTTCGCGCAGGATCTCGCGCAGGATGTCGTAACACACGCTGCGGGCGGTCTTGACCTGGCCGCGGCCGTCGCAGGTGGGGCAGGCTTCACACAGCATGTGGGCCAGACTCTCGCGGGTGCGCTTGCGGGTCATCTCGATCAGGCCGAGCTGGGTGAAGCCGCTCACCGTGGTCTTGGTGCGGTCGCGCGCGAGCTGTTTGCGCAACTCGCCGAGCACCGCGGCCTGGTGGTCGTCGCGGGTCATGTCGATGAAGTCCGCGATGATGATGCCGCCCAGGTTGCGCAGGCGCAGCTGGCGCGCCACCGCGCCGGCGGCTTCGAGGTTGGTCTTGAAAATCGTATCGTCGAAATTCCTTGCGCCGACAAAACCACCGGTGTTGACGTCGATCGTCGTCAGGGCTTCGGTCTGGTCGACGATCAGATAGCCGCCGCTCTTGAGTTCGACCCGCCGCGCCAGCGCGCGTGTCACGTCCTCTTCGATGCCGAAGAGATCAAAGATCGGCCGCTCGCCTTTGTAGTGCTCGAGCTTGGCCGTGACCGCCGGCATGTAGGTGCGGCCGAAGGCCTGCAGCGTATCGACCTGCAGCTTGGAGTCGATGCGGATCGACTGCGTGGCCTCGGTCGTGAGGTCGCGCAGCACCCGTTCGATGAGGCTCAGGTCCTGGTGCAGCAAGGTGCCCGGGGGCTGCGAGATGGCCCGTTCGCGCACCAGGCCCCAGGCCCGGCGCAGGTAGGCGATATCGTCGGCGAGTTCGGCATCGGTGGCCTCTTCGCCGTTGGTGCGCAGGATAAAACCACCACCACCGCCATCTTCAGGCCGCCCGACCAGCGCCAGCAATCGCGCGCGCAGCAGTTCGCGGGCTTCGACCGAGCCGATCTTCTGCGAGATACCCAGGTGGTTGTCCTGCGGCAGATAGACCAGCATGCGCCCGGCGATGCTGACCTGGGTCGTCAGCCGCGCACCCTTGGTGCCGATCGGGTCCTTGACGACCTGCACCGTGAGCGTCTGGCCTTCGAAGACCTGGCGCTCGATCGGCACCACCGGCACGTCGTCGAGCCGCTTTCCTGCACCGTTAGGGGGGTGCAAGTCGGCGACATGCAGAAACGCGGCGCGGACCAGGCCGATGTCGATGAAGGCGCTCTGCATGCCGGGCAGCACCCGCGAGACCTTGCCGAGATAGATGTTGCCGACCAGCCCGCGCTCGAGCGTACGCTCGACGTGCAACTCCTGCACGGCGCCGTTCTCGACGATCGCGACGCGCGTTTCCTGCGGTGCCCAGTTGATGAGGATGTCTTGATTCGCCATGGCGCAGTCTAGGGTAGCGCCAGGCGCACGCCCACCTGGCGCAGCAGTTGCGCCGTCTCGAACAGCGGCAAGCCCATCACGCCGCTGTAGCTGCCATCGATGTGTTCGATCCAGCCGGCCAGCGCACTCTGGATCGCATAGGCCCCGGCCTTGCCGAAAGGTTCACCGCTGATGACGTAAGCATCGATGGTTGCCGCCGGCAGCCTTGCAAAACGCACCCGCGTGATGCTCGTCAGTGTCATGGTCGCTTTGGCCGATTGGCGGCCGTTGCCGACGGCCACCGCGCTCAGCACCCGATGTGTTCGACCCGACAGCGCCGCGAGCATCGCCGTGGCTTCGGCGACATCGGCGGGTTTGCCCAGGATGCGCCGGCCGATCGCCACCGTGGTATCGGCGCAGAGCACCGGCGCCGCGGCCAGGCCCCGGCGTACGAGCCGCAAGCGCGCCGCATCGAGCTTGGCGCGGGTCACGCGGCACACATAGTCGGCGGGCAGTTCGCCGCTGCGCGTGGCCTCCAGCGCCTCGGCATCCTCATCCGCATCGGGCAGCAGCAGTTGATGGGCAGCACCGATCTGGTCGAGCAGTTGGCGTCGGCGCGGGCTCTGCGAAGCGAGCCAGACGAAGTCATGCCGCGGTTTCGTTCTCGGATTCATTCGCGGATTCATTTGCGAGTTCATTCGCGATGGTACGGATGGCGGTTGCCGAGTGACCACGCCCGGTACAGCGCCTCGACCAGCAGCACCCGCGCGAATGCGTGCGGCAGGGTCAGGTCTGACAAGCGCAAGGTCTCGTCGGCGGTGGCCTTGAGCGCGGGAGTCAGCCCGTCGGGGCCGCCGATAAGCAACGCAACATCACGTCCGTCGCCGAGCCAGAAGTTCAAGCGCGCGGCGAGTTGATGGGTGCTGCGGCGGGTGCCCTGTTCATCGAGCACGACGCGGCGCGCGCCCTTGGTCAACGCGGCTTCCAAGCGGGTGGCTTCGGCGGCCATACACTGCGCCGCGGTCTTGCCCGAGCGCGGCTCGGCTTTGACCGCCTTCAGCTCGACGTGGCAATCCGGCGGGAAGCGTTTGGCAAAGTCGTCCCAGGCCGCTTCGGCCCAGGCCGGCTGGCGCTGCCCGACTGCGGCCACGATCAGCCGCATCGTGGCTCAGGCCCGCGACCGCGGCGGCGCTTTGCGTGCGGGTGCCGCCTTCTTTGGCACCTTCTTTGCCGGCTGCTTTGCCGTCTGCATTGCCGGCCTCGTCGCAGACTTCTTTGCCGCGGGCTTGGCAACCGTCTTGCGTGCGGGGCCAGCACCTTGGGTGGCCGATCGCTTGGCGGGCGTGGCGGCATGTTTGGCGGGCGTGGCCGCGCGCTTCGCTGGTGCCGCAGTGCGCTTTGCAGGTGCCCCGGCGCGCGTGGCACCGCCTCTCGCCGCGCTGGCCGACTGCGCCATCGCCGGACGGTCGGCTTCGCCGAGTTTCATCGACACCTTCTTGCCGCCCCAGAGCTCTTCGAGTCGGTAGTAGTCGCGGATGTCGGCCTGCATGATGTGCGCCACCGCGGCGCCGCAGTCGACGATGACCCACTCGCCGCTACCCTCGCCTTCGGTGGCCAGCACCTGCATGCCGCGCCCCTTGACCGCATCGCGCACACTCGCTGCCAGCGCCTTGGTTTGTCGGTTGCTGGCACCGGTGGCGATGATCACGCGCTCGAAGAGCGGCGACAGGGCTTCGGTGTTGAAGACCACGATATCGCGGCCCTTCACGTCTTCGAGTCCATCGACGATGGCTCGTTGCAGCTTGCGGATGTCCATTCAGTGCGCGGCGGCGTCCTTGGGTTGATTGGCATAAAGGCCGTGGTCAGCAATATAACGCGCCACTTCGGGCGTCACCAAGCCATCGATCGGCAGGCCCTGCGATACGCGGCGCCGGATCTCGGTGGCCGAGATGTCCATCATCGGCAGCGGCAGCACCTGCTGCGCCGCGTGTTGTACATCGAGATGCACCTCGGCATGCACCTCGGCATGCACCGGTGCCACGACGCCCGGGCGCTGCGCAACCGCGAGCACGACCAGCGCCAGCAGCGCCTGCCAGTCGCGCCAGGTGTGCAGGCCGGCGTATTGATCCTGGCCGATGATCAGGAACAGCGTGGCCTGCGCGTGCTCGGCGCGCAGCTCGCGCACCGTGTCGATGGTGTAGCTCGGGCCGCTGCGGCGCAGCTCGCGGCGGTCGATCACAAAACGCGGCTCGGCGGCAGTTTCGAGCATCAACTCGAGCATCGCTTCGCGATGTGCGGCTGCCGTGATCGCGCGCGGTTTCTGCCAGGGCTGGCCGGCCGGCAGCCAGCGCAATTCATCCAGCGCCAGGGACTGCAAGGCGATGCGTGCCAGGGCCAGGTGCGCCACATGCGGCGGGTCGAAGCTGCCGCCAAAGAGGCCGATGCGCGCGTTCACATTCAGCACATCCAGCCGGCTCAAACCCAGTCCCTCACGCGCAGAAAATCGCGTGCCAGGGCGGCCTCGGCCGAGCCCGGCTTGGGGCTCCAGTCGTAGCGCCACTTCACGATCGGCGGCATCGACATCAGGATGCTCTCGGTGCGGCCGCCACTTTGCAGGCCGAACAGCGTGCCGCGGTCCCAGACCAGGTTGAACTCGACATAACGGCCGCGCCGCCAGGCTTGGAAGTCGCGCTCGCGTTCGCCAAACGGCATCTCGCGCCGTCGCTGCACGATCGGCAGCCAGGCATCGATGAAGTGGTCGCCGACACTTTGCATCAGCGCAAAGCCATGCTCAAAACCGCCGTCGCTGAAATCGTCGAAGAAGATGCCGCCGATGCCCCGCGGCTCGTTGCGATGCTTGAGGAAAAAGTACTCGTCGCACCAGCGTTTGAAACGTGGGTGCAGCGCTGGGTCGACCACGTCCAGCGCTTCGCGGCAGACGCGGTGAAAGTGCACCGCGTCTTCTTCGAAGCCGTAGTACGGCGTCAGGTCCATGCCGCCGCCAAACCAGAAAACCGGGTCGCGCCCGGCGGGCGAGGCCGCAAAGAAACGCACATTCATGTGCACCGTAGGCACATAGGGGTTGCGTGGATGCATCACCAGCGACACACCCATCGCTTGCCACGGCGCGCCGGCCAGTTCAGGCCGGTGCTGGCTCGCCGAAGGTGGCAGTTTGTCGCCCTGCACATGGCTGAAATTGCAGCCGCCGCGCTCGATCAAGCCATCACCTTCGAGCAGTTGTGTCAGGCCGTCGCCCTGCAGCTTGTCACCCGGCGCCTTGGCCCAGGCGTCGGTGATGAAAGTCCGGCCGTCTTCGGCCTGCACCGCGGCCACGATGTGCTGCTGCAAGCCCAGCAGATAGCGGCGCACTGCCACAGTGTCGATGTTTGTGGTCATGGCCAAGTCAGCTCAGTTGTACCGGAGCGGCCTGCTCGGGTCGATGGCCCTTGACACTTGAATAGGCGTCAGCGATGACTTGCATATCCGCGGCCACGTCGCCGCAAAGACGCAAGCACAGGCCGACACCGACCCGACGCCGGCCAAAATCAAAATGCGCCAGACCGACGGGCACATCGGCACTGACGGCGACCTGATAGAACCCGCTGCGCCAACCGCGTCCCGACGATCGGGTGCCTTCGGGG
Organism: Betaproteobacteria bacterium; assembly: GCA_043755615.1. Taxonomy (GTDB): domain Bacteria; phylum Pseudomonadota; class Gammaproteobacteria; order Burkholderiales; family Burkholderiaceae_C; genus Rubrivivax. The sequence goes on along the minus strand of JAYUSP010000139.1, from coordinate 1,813 downwards.
GCCAGCGCGAGCCACAAGAAGCGGTCGGCTTCGCGCGCTGCGCGCATGCGCTGCACCATGTCGCCAACGATGCCCTGCGGCGCGAGCCGGTTCACCGGCACGCCACCGAGCCAGCGCAGCCAGCGCCCGAACAGCGGCACGCGGAACAGCGAGTCCTTGCCCCAGAACGTGACCGGAATGCCGATCGCCCATTTGGCAAGAATGCCGAGCGGAAAGTCCCAGTTCGACGTGTGTGGATAGATCACCAGCACGCCTTGCCGGGCCGGCAGGCCGCTGAAGTCGAGCCGCCACCCGGCAACTTTGAGAATCCAGCGTGCGATGCTGCTGCCACGCAGTTGCACCGGCCGCGGGCTGATCAGCTGCGGCGAATTCATCGGGCCTTGATCGCGCGGTGGCCGATGTCGGTGCGCCATATCGCGCCATCGAACTGCAGCGTGGCCAGCAAATCGTAGGCGCGCTGTTGTGCGCTGCGCGTGGAGTCGCCGAGCGTGGTCACGCACAACACCCGCCCGCCGCTGGTGGTCACCTGGCCAGCGGCGTCGATCGTCGTGCCGGCGTGGAAAACCTGCGCATCGGCCAGGTTGAACTGCGTGGCGGAAGTCGGTAGGCCGTGGATCACATCGCCGCGGCGCGGCGCCTGCGGATACCCGGCAGCGGCCATCACCACACCGAGCGCGACATGGCGGTCCCATTGCAGCTCGACCTGGTCGAGCGTGCCATCGGTGGCGTGCAGCAGCAGCTCGAAGAGGTCACTCTTGAGCCGCATCAGCAGCACCTGCGCTTCGGGGTCACCCAGACGGGCGTTGAACTCCACCGTGCGCGGCCGGCCCTGCGCGTCGATCATCAGGCCGGCGTACAAAAAGCCGGTGAACGGCATGCCGTCGCGCGCCATGCCGTGGATCGTGGGCAGCACGATTTCGTGCATCACGCGGGCATGCACATTGGGCGTCACCACCGGCGCTGGCGAATACGCGCCCATGCCACCGGTGTTGGGCCCGGTGTCGCCATCACTGACGCGTTTATGGTCCTGGCTGGTGGCCAGCGCAACGACATGCACGCCATCGCTGACGACGATGAAGCTGGCTTCTTCGCCGGCCATGAATTCTTCGATCACGACCCGCGCGCCGCCGTGGTTGTGCACCGCGCCCACCGTATTGGCCGAGAGCATGTCGTCGATCGCGGCATGCGCCTCGATCGCCCTCATCGCCACGTCAACCCCCTTGCCCGCCGCCAGGCCGTCGGCCTTGATCACGATCGGCGCGCCATGCCGGTCGACATGGGCGTGCGCCGCGGCAGCGTCGCTGAAGGTCGCGTGCAGCGCGGTCGGTATACCGTGGCGCTGCATGAACTCCTTGGCGAAGGCCTTGGAGCTTTCGAGCTGTGCTGCTGCCCGCGTGGGGCCAAAAATGCGCAGGCCGCGCGCACGAAACAGGTCGACCACGCCGGCCGCCAGCGGCGCTTCGGGGCCGACGACGGTGAGCGCGATTTTTTCGCGCTGCGCAAAGTCGGCGAGCGCGCCCAGGTCGGTGATCGGCAAGTTGTGCAGGCGCACGTCGAGCGCCGTGCCGCCGTTGCCCGGTGCGACATAAACGGTTTGCACACGCGCGCTCTGCGCCAGCTTCCAGGCCAACGCATGCTCGCGACCGCCGTTGCCGACGACGAGGACTTTCATTCGCTGCGCACCCTGGTCACACGTTCTGATCCGGCGTACCGATCAGAGCCTGAGAGTTTTTCGAGCGAGCCCGAGCAGCGCGCCAACAGGCGTCCGATCGAGGCGCAAAGCGCAGCTATAGCTCGGGCTATAGCGAGCATT
>JAYUSP010000138.1:0-7152 GCA_043755615.1 Betaproteobacteria bacterium | reverse complement strand
TTCGGCTGCGGCAGGCGCACGCCCAGCAACGGCCAGATCTCGCGGTTCAGCATGGCGACGTCGAATTCGAGAAAGTAGCCGACGAGCGGCCGGCTGCCGACAAAGTCGAGCAGCCGGCGCATGGCTTGCGCGGGGTCCATGCCCTGCGCGACATCACTCTCGCGCAGCCGGTGCACACGTACGCTGTCGGCCTTCAACGCACGCTCTGGGCGCACCAGCAGCTCCAGCCGCTGGCTCGTCAGCAGGCGGTTGCCGACGATGCGCACCGCACCGATCGAGATGATCTGGTCGCGCTGCACGTCCAGGCCGGTGGTCTCGCAGTCCAGCGTGACCCACTCGCCCTCGGGTGGCGCGTCGTAGAGGAACGCGAAATGCGGATCGGCCAGGTGGTACAGCATCCAGACGCGATGCACCGAATCGAGCCAGCGCGGCCGCATGCTGCCGGCGACCATCACGCCGCGTCCAGGTGGAACTGGTGCCGCACCAGCCCCTTGAAGCGCTTGACCACGGCCAGCGCGTCCTTCAGCAGGTCGCGTTCCAGGCTGCTCAGCCGCTCGGTCGCGACGCCGCCGCTGACCGGCCGGCCGATGTCGAGTTCGGCCAATCCGGCCTTGAGCTTCAGCGCCATCAGGTAGTGCAGGCTGTCGGCCAGGTCGGTGGCGAACTCGGCCGTCAGGCGGCCCTTGGCCACCAACGCGTCGAGCCGCGCCACCGTACCGGTGGCCGGCACCTGGTCGCGCAGCGCCAGGCTGCGCACGCCGTGCACGATCGGGAAGATGCCGCCTTTTTTCAGGTCGAGCATCGGCTTGTCGTGTTCGCCGATCTGCAGCAGCCGGTTCCACCAGCCGGCGGATTCTTCGGGAAACGAGTCGATGGCCGCGGCAAAGCGGCCCAGCAGCGCATCGTCGGCCGAGATCAGGCCATCGGCCTCGGCGCGCAGTTGCGCCAGCAGCGCCGCATCGCCGGCCACCGCATGCGCATCGATGAAGATCGCCAGCGCCATCAGGCCTTCGGGGTCGGGCCGCAGCAGCCAGCGGCGCAGCGTCGCGGCAAAGTCGCTGGCGCTGCGCCTCCAGGCAGGGTTGCTGACCATGATGCCGCCCGGGCAATCGGGGTAGCCGAAGTCGCGCAGCACGGCCGAGAAGCGCTGGCACGCCTGCTCCACCTCGGCCGCGCCGACCGAAGTGCCGTCGCGCAGGATCAGGCCGTTGTCCTGGTCGGTCTTCAACAACTGTTCGCCACGCCCTTCGCTGCCCATCACGAACAGGCAGCTGTCGGCCAGCAACGCCGGCGAGACGATCAATTGCCACACGCGCTCGAACAGTTTGGCGTTCAGCGCCTGCACCAGCTTCGCCGTCTGGCTGACCTTGGTGCCGCCGCGATAGAGCAAGGCGACGAAGCGGGTGATGCGCTGTGCCGCCGAGCGCAGCGCATCGAGGTCGCGTGCCTGTGCGATCTGCACGGCGATCACGTACGAATGGTTCGACAGAAAGCTCAACAGGTCGAGTTGCTCCAGCAGCCCGGCGATGCGCTCGCCATCGGCGACCACCAGGCGGTGCACCTGATGCTCGATCATCAGCGCCAGCGCGTCGAACAGCGGTGCGTCGGGCGCGATGGTCACCAGCTCGAACGTCGCCAGCTCGCGCACCGGCAGCGTCGCCAGCGGCCGGCCATCGACGATGGCGCGCTGCAGCCCGGTGTTGGTGAAGATGCCCAGACGCTGGCCGTCGCGCACCAGCACGCTGCTGCTGTGCCGGGCCTGCATCAACGCGGCGACATCGACGATGCCGGTGCCGCCGTCGACCACATGCGCCGGGCGCAGGAAGGCCTCGGCCACGCGCGACATCGTCAGCGCCTGCATCTCGCGCTGGCTGTGGCGCTGCGCCAGCGCGCCGAGCTTGATCGACAGCTCGGAAAACAGCAGTGCGCCGAAGGTGGCGTTGCGCGAGATCAGCTCGTTCACCGCGGCCTTGGCGAGCTGGTAGGCCACCACCTCCTCGGCGGCGACGAAGCGGCTGCTGGCCCGGCCGGCCACCAGCGAGCGGCCGTCGAAGCTGTCGTTGGGCCCGAAAGTGGCCACCAGTTCGTCGCCATCGAACTGCGTGACATGGCCCTTGATGATGACGAACAGGTGCGACGGCGCGATGCCCGGATCGAGCAGCGTCTCGTCGGCTCGGAAATAGGCGATGTCGACACTGTCGCGCACGACGCGCTGCTCGGCGGCGTCGAGGCAGTCGAAGGGCGAGGCCGAGAAATCGAATGCGTTGGGCATGGCGCATCATGGACTGGCGGCCGAGAATAACGAATGACCCAACCCCTTCGCGCCGTGTCCATGCCCACCGAGCACCGCAAGGTGATCGGCGCATCGTGCCTGGGCGCGATGTTCGAGTGGTACGACTTCTACCTCTTCGGCGTGCTGGCGCCGGTGTTCGCTGAAGCCTTTTTCGCTGGCGCTGGTGGACGCGCAGCGCTGGTGGCCACGCTGCTGGCCTTCGCGGCCGGCTTCCTGGTGCGCCCGCTCGGCGCGCTGCTATTCGGCCGGCTGGGCGACCTGATCGGGCGCAAGTACACCTTCCTGCTCACGCTGGTGCTGATGGGCGCGGCCACGTTCGCCATCGGTCTGCTGCCGGGGCACGAGACCATCGGCATCGCGGCGCCGATCGCGCTGGTGCTGCTGCGGCTGTTGCAGGGCCTGGCCATCGGAGGTGAATACGGTGGCGTGGCGACCTACGTCGCCGAACACGCGCCGGCGCATCGGCGCGGTTTTTACACCGGCTGGATCCAGACCACGGCGTCGCTCGGCCTGATGCTGGCGCTGGCGGTCATCGTCGGGCTGCGCAGCCTGCTCGGCGAAGAAGCCTTTGCCGCGTGGGGCTGGCGCGTGCCGTTCCTGCTCTCGATCGTGCTGCTGGCGATCGGCATGTGGGTGCGCCTGAGTCTGCAGGAGTCACCGCTGTTCCGGCGGCTCAAGGTCGCCGGCGGTGCGTCGCGTGCGCCGCTGACCGAGGCCTTCACCCGCTGGCGCAACCTGCGACTGGTGCTGATCGCGCTGTTCGGGCTGGTGGCCTGCCAGGCGGTGGTCTGGTACACCGGCCAGTTCCAGGCGCTGTTCTTCCTGACGCTGCAGTTGAAGGTGGATGCCACGCGCGCCAGCCTGATGCTGTGTGCCGCGCTGGCCCTGGCCGCGCCGCTGTTCGTGGTCTTCGGCGCGCTGTCGGACCGTTTCGGCCGCAAGCCGATCATCCTGACTGGCGGCCTGTTGGCTGCGCTGGCCTATATGCCGCTGTTCGGCGCGCTCACGGTGGCCGCCAACCCGGCGCTGGCCGACGCGCAGCAGCGCGTGACCACCACGCTCACGGCCGACCCGGCCGATTGTGCGTGGCAGTTCGATCTGCTCGGCGCCGCGCGGGGCGCCGACGCAGCCTCCGGCAAAAGCAGCGGTGCAGCCTCCGGCAAAAGCAGCGGTGCAGCCTCCGGCTGCGACCTCGCCAAACGCTGGTTGTCGGACCGCGCGGTGCGCTACACGCTGGTGGCCGGCAGCGGCCCCGCACGCGTCAGCGTGGCGGCAGAACAGATCAGGGTCGTCATCGAGATCGGCGCCGACGACGCCCAAACACGCGCCCGGCTCGACGCCGCGCTCGACGCCGCCGGCTATCCGACAAGCGCCGATCCGGTGCGCATCGACGCTTTGCGCGTGATCGGCATCCTGTTCGTGCTGATGGTCTTCGTGGCGATGGTCTATGGCCCGATCGCCGCGCTGCTGGTGGAGATGTTCCCGACGCGCGTGCGCTGCTCGTCGGTCAGCCTGCCGTACCACATCGGCAACGGCTGGTTCGGTGGCTTGTTGCCGAGCGCGGCCTTCGCCATCGCCGCCAACACCGGCAACATGTACAGCGGCCTGTGGTACCCGATCGTGATATCGCTGGCGGGCTGCGCGATTGGCCTGGTGTTCGTTCGCGAAGCAAGGCATGTTGACCTCGAGCAGGTCGGCCACTGAAACATGCAGAGTGTGCCAGCGCACAGACGAAAAGCCTGCGCAGGATCAAGGTCGCTGACGGTATAGGCAGTAATACTGCGGTGCGTTGACCGTGGCGCCTGGAGCGTGCCTGTCGGATCGACTCTTCACACGGAGAACCGCATGAGCACCACCAGCCCCCATCCTGTGCCGGACAACATCGCTCAAGGTGCGTTCGTATCGGGCATGGCGGCCTACCGCAAGCTGGTGGCCGAGGCCGATGCCGACTACAGCGGCTACTGGTCGCGCCTGGCGCGCGAATTTGTCAGTTGGAAGACCCCGTTCACGAAGGGGCTCGACGACAGCCAGCCGCCGTTCTTCAAGTGGTTCGAGGACGGCACGCTGAACGTGTCCACCAATTGCCTGGACCGCCAGGTCGAACGTGGTCTCGGCGACAAGACCGCACTCATCTTCGAGGCCGACGACGGCCAGGTGACGCGGGTCACTTATGCCGATCTGCTGGCGCGCACCTGCCGGCTGGCCAATGCGCTGCGCGCGCGCGGCGTGAAAAAAGGCGACCGGGTCGTCATCTACATGTCGATGAGCGTCGAAGGCATCGTCGCGATGCAGGCCTGCGCGCGCATCGGCGCGCCGCATTCGGTGGTCTTCGGCGGATTTTCTGCACAAAGCCTGCGCGACCGCATCGAAGGTGCCGGCGCGGTGATGGTGATCACCGCCGACGAGCAGTTGCGCGGTGGCAAGCAGCTGCCGCTGAAATCGATCGTCGACGAGGCGATCAACCTCGGCGGCTGCGAAACGGTGGGTAACGTCATCGTCTACCGCCGCACCGGCGGCACCATCGCCTGGGACGCGGCGCGCGACCGCTGGCTGCACGAGGAGATGCAGGCGCAGGCGGCCACCTGCGAGCCCGAATGGGTCGGCGCCGAGCACCCGCTGTTCCTGCTCTACACCAGCGGCTCGACCGGCAAGCCCAAGGGCGTGCAGCACAGCTCGGGCGGCTACTTGCTGCATGCTGCGCTGACGACGAAGTGGACCTTCGACCTGAAAGACGACGATGTCTTCTGGTGCACCGCGGACATCGGCTGGGTCACCGGCCACACCTACATCGCCTATGGCCCGCTGGCCCTGGGCGCGACGCAGGTGGTGTTCGAAGGGATCCCCACCTTTCCGAACGGCGGCCGCTTCTGGAAGACCATCGAAAAGCACAAGGTGAGCGTGTTCTACACCGCGCCCACGGCCATCCGCTCGCTGATCAAGATCGCCGAGGGCAATGCAGCGGTGCATCCGGACCGCTACGACCTGGGCAGCCTGCGCATTCTGGGCACGGTCGGCGAGCCGATCAACCCGGCCGCCTGGGAGTGGTACCACAAGCACATCGGCGGCGGGCGCTGCCCGATCGTCGACACCTTCTGGCAGACCGAATCCGGTGGCCACATGATCACCCCGCTGCCCGGCGCGACGCCGCTGGTGCCGGGCTCGTGCACCCTGCCTTTCCCCGGCATCGACGCTGCAATCGTCGACGAGGCAGGCAACGACGTGCCCGACGGCCAGGGCGGCATCCTGGTCGTGAAGAAGCCCTGGCCGAGCATGATCCGCACCATCTGGGGCGACCCCGAGCGCTTCAAGGCCAGCTACTTCCCGGCCGAGCTCAAGGGCTACTACCTGGCCGGCGACGGCGCCATCCGCGACAAGGACAACGGCTACTTCACGATCACCGGGCGCATCGACGACGTGCTCAATGTCAGCGGCCACCGCATGGGCACGATGGAGATCGAATCGGCGCTGGTCGCGTACACCGCGCTGGTGGCCGAAGCCGCAGTGGTCGGCCGGCCTGACGAGACCACCGGCGAAGCCATCTGCGCGTTCGTCGTGCTCAAGCGCTCGCGGCCGACCGGTGAAGAAGCCAAGCAGATCGCCAACGAACTGCGCAACTGGGTCGCCAAGGAAATCGGCCCGATCGCCAAGCCGAAGGACATCCGCTTTGGCGACAACCTGCCCAAGACGCGCAGCGGCAAGATCATGCGCCGGCTGCTGCGGCAGGTCGCCAAGGGCGAGGCGGTGACGCAGGACACGAGCACGCTGGAAAATCCGGCGATCCTCGAGCAACTGGCTGAAAAGAACTGAGTTGCCATCGAGGCCGCCAGCGAGGCGCCGCCAGGTTCAATGAGGAGACCCCCATGGACACTGATCTGACCACCCGCATCGCAAACCACCCGAAGTACCAGGAACTCAAGGCCAAGCGCACCAGCTTCGGCATGTGGCTGACCCTGGCGATGATGGTCGTCTACTACGGATTTATCCTGCTGGTAGCGTTCAACAAGCCGTTTCTCGCCACCCGGCTGGGTGAAGGCGTCATCACGTACGCCATGCCGATCGGCTTCGGCGTCATCCTCTTCACGGTTCTCATCACCGTCATCTACGTCCGGCGCGCCAACAGCGAATACGACGACCTGGCCGAACAAATCAGCAAGGCGGTGCTGAAATGAGCCGCGCTCCCTTCTCGCTGCGCCGGTTGCTCACGCTGGTCGCGCTGCTCGGTGTGTCCGTGTCAATCTGGGCGGCGGGCGCCGATCTCGGCCAGGCCGAAAAGCAGGCCACCAACTGGACTGCGATCGGCATGTTCGGCGTGTTCGTGCTGTTCACCTTCGGCGTCACCAAGTGGGCGGCCTCGAAGACCAAGTCCGCAGCCGACTTCTACACTGGCGGCGGCGGCATCACCGGCTTCCAGAACGGCCTGGCGATCGCCGGCGACTACATGTCGGCGGCTTCGTTCCTCGGTATTTCGGCGGCGGTGATGGTCGGCGGATTTGACGGCCTGATCTTTTCGATCGGCTTCTTGGTCGGCTGGCCCATAGTGACCTTCCTGCTCGCCGAGCGCTTGCGCAACCTGGGCAAGTTCACCTTTGCCGACGTCGTCTCGTTCCGCTTCGCGCAGACGCCGGTGCGCATCTTTGCCGCGTCGGGCACTCTGGTTGTCGTAGCCTTCTACCTGATCGCGCAGATGGTCGGCGCGGGTCAGTTGATCAAGCTGCTGTTTGGCCTCGAATACTGGATCGCAGTGGTGCTGGTCGGCGGCCTGATGATGGTCTACGTGCTGTTCGGCGGCATGACGGCAACCACCTGGGTGCAGATCATCAAGGCCGTCATGCTGCTCGGCGGCGCGTCGTTCATGGCCT
>JAYUSP010000137.1:0-7152 GCA_043755615.1 Betaproteobacteria bacterium | reverse complement strand
TTGGCAACCGGCTGATCGTCGCGCGCCGATCGGCGGCGCCGGCGACGACACTTCGGGTGCGGCTGGATGGCGGCACCACACCGTGAGCCTGCACGGCCGCCCGAAAGGCGAACTGACCGCAGCGCGAAGCGCGGAGGTTGCCTTATGAGCCTCAAACAGCTCCTGGACGTGCCGGCGCCGGCCAAGCTGAACCTGTTCCTGCATGTCACCGGCCGCCGCGACGACGGCTACCACCTGATCGAATCGGTCTTCGTGCTCATCGACTGGGCCGACACGCTGCACTTCGAACGCCGCAGCGATGGCGCACTGTGCCGCCACGACCTCGGCCCTGCGCTGCCAGCTGATGACCTCTGCCTGCGCGCCGCGCGCGCGCTGCAAATGGCCGCCGCGGTGTCGCTCGGAGCCGACATTTCGATCGACAAACAACTGCCCACGGGCGCTGGCCTGGGCGGCGGCAGCGCCGACGCGGCGACGGTGCTGCTCGCGCTCAACCGGCTCTGGGGCCTGAACTGGCCACGTGAGCGCCTGCTTGTCGTCGCCGCGAAGCTGGGCGCCGATGTGCCGTTTTTTGTATTTGGCCAAAATGCGCTCGCCCAGGGCATCGGCGAACAACTCTCGGCAGTCGACATACCGCGGCAAAACTACGCCGTGATCAAGCCGGCGGCGTCGATCCAGACGGCTGACATCTTCGGCAGCCTGCACCTGAAGCGCGATACACCCTCGGCTATAATCTTGGGCTCTCTTGCAGGTGCAGCACTGGCTGGTCTGGGGCAGGGTTTTGGTCACAACGACTTGCAACCCGTGGCCCAAAGACAGTGCGCTGAGGTGGCCCAGGCCGCCCGGTGGCTCGAAAAGCGGTTTGGCAACAGCCGGATGACAGGCTCGGGCAGCGCGGTATTTGCAAGGGTCGGCATGGGTGACACAACCTGGGCGACAAGTCCCGCCGACGGTGCATCGCTCGCTGATGCACTGCCGCCGGGTTGGGTTGGCCGGCTGTGCCGGGGTCTGCCTGCACACCCGTTGTGGGCTTGGGCAGACTGAAAAGGTTTTGGGGCGCGGCGCGAGCCGATGTCCTGCGTAGGGGAGTCGCCAAGTTGGTCAAGGCATCGGATTTTGATTCCGACATGCGAGGGTTCGAGTCCTTCCTCCCCTGCCAAATCTCCAGCCGCGGTGATCGCCGCAGTTTGTGGAGCAGTGTGTTGAACAGGCGTTTCAGCGCGTCCGCTCGAATTCAGGCGCCCCACCCCTCGACCCTCCGCCCCGCTCTCTCGACGCAAGCCCAACCCGACCGCGCTGCCGAAAGACCGACATGCTGTTCAACACCATGATCTTCAGCGGCAATGCCAATCCGGCGCTGGCCAAGGAGATTGCCAACCATCTCGGCGCCGACATCGGCAAGGCCAAGGTCGGCCGCTTCTCCGACGGCGAAGTCGACGTCGAGCTGTACCAGAACGTGCGCGCCCGCGATGTCTTCGTGGTCCAGCCGACATGCAGCCCGACGAATGAAAATCTGATGGAGCTGCTGGTCATGGTCGACGCTTTCAAGCGCGCCAGTGCCCGCCGCATCACCGCGGTGATTCCGTATTTTGGTTATGCGCGGCAGGATCGGCGGCCGCGTTCGACCCGCGTGCCGATCAGTGCCAGGGTCGTCGCCAATTTGCTCGAAACCGTCGGCGTCGAGCGGCTGCTGACGATGGACCTGCATGCCGACCAGATTCAGGGTTTTTTCGACATTCCGGTAGACAACATCTATGCGTCGCCAGTGCTGCTGTCGGACCTGAAGAGCAAGAGCTACGCTGACCTGGTCGTGGTCTCGCCCGATGTCGGTGGCGTGGTGCGCGCACGCGCACTGGCCAAGCAGCTCGGCTGCGACCTGGCGATCATCGACAAGCGCCGGTCGAAGGCCAATGTCTCCGAGGTCATGCATGTCATCGGCGAGATCGATGGCCGCAACTGCGTGATCATGGACGACATGATCGACACCGCCGGCACGCTGGTCAAGGCTGCCGATGTGCTCAAGGAGCGTGGTGCGCGCAAGGTCTACGCCTACTGCACCCATCCGGTTTTTTCGGGCCCGGCGATCGAGCGCATCGCCGGCAGCCAGCTCGACGAGGTGGTCATCACCAATACCATCCCGCTCAGCGTTGCCGCCAGCCAGTGCAAGAAGATCCGCCAGCTGTCGGTCGCATTTTTGTTTGCCGAGACGATCCGCCGCATCTCCGATGGCGAGTCAGTCACGTCCCTGTTTGCGGAGCAGAACAACAACTTCTGATCCGCCTGCCGCGCAGCCCGCCGGGCTGCGTTTTATCGAGGGGCCTGGTCGCGGGCGCCTCATTCACCTGGAGTTTGACATCATGAAATTCACCGCTTTCGAGCGTGCGTTGCAGGGGACCGGAGCGAGCCGCCGCCTGCGCCACGCGGGTAAGGTTCCGGGCATCGTCTACGGTGGCACGGTCACGCCGTCCAACATCGAGCTCGACCACAACGCGCTGTACCACGCGCTCAAAAAAGAGGCCTTCCACTCGTCGATCCTGGAGATGGATCTCGCCGGCACAGTCCACAAGGTGCTGCTGCGCGACTTCCAGATGCACCCCTGGAAGCAGCAGGTGCTGCACATCGACTTCCAGCGCGTCGATGAAGCCACACGGTTGCGCAAGAAGGTGCCGCTGCACTTCAGCGGCGAAGAGAACTCCGTCGCGGTGAAGACCGATTCCTGCGTCATCAGCCACGTCACGACCGAGCTCGAAATCGAATGCCTGGCATCGCAACTGCCTGAATTTGTGATGATCGACCTGAGCGGCCTGGTCAAGGGCCAGTCGCTGCACGCGAGTGACCTGTTGCTGCCCGATGGCATCAAGGCCGTCAAGCACGGCACCCTGAACCCGGTGATCGTGGCCGCCACGGTGGCTAAGGCCGAGGTCGAAGAAGCGGTCGTTGCCGCCCCGGTGGTCGCCGCGGCAAAAACACCGGCGAAGAAAAAAGACGAGCGTCAGAACAAGAAGTGAGCCAGCGCGGGCCGGCGCAGGGCTGAAAAGCCAGGCGCGCGGCCGATCGCTGAGGGCATTGTTGCCGGCATCGCCAGCGGCACGCCCGAGCCCAGGGCCCGGTTTGCACCGGGCCTTTTTTTCGCCGATCGGCGCCGCCCGCTCGGGTATGCTGCCGCGCCATGATCCGACTGCTCGTCGGCCTGGGCAACCCGGGGCCGGAATATCAATTCACCCGCCACAACGCCGGCTTCTGGTGGATCGACGCCGCAGCGATTGCGCTGCGCACGCAGCTCGCCTCCGACCGCGCCTACTTTGGCCAGGTCGCACGCGTGAACCGACTCGATGACGACGGTCCGCTGTGGCTGCTCAAGCCGCAGACCTACATGAACCTGTCGGGCAAATCGGTCGCGGCGCTGGCGCGCTTTTTCAAGATCGAGCCGGCGCAGATTTTGGTCATCCACGACGAGCTCGACCTGCCGCCGGGGCAGATGAAACTCAAGCTCGGTGGCAGCCACGCCGGCCACAACGGCCTGCGCGACATCCACGCCCAGCTTGGCACTGCCGACTACTGGCGGCTGCGCCTGGGCATCGGCCATCCTGGCGTCAAGGCCGAGGTCGTCGACTATGTGCTGCGCAAGCCGGCCGGCGACCACCGCGCAGCCATCGAGCAGGCGATCGACAACTCGATGGCGTCGCTCGATTTGCTGCTGGCCGGCGACATGAACAAGGCGATGATGAAGCTGCACCCCAAACCCAGCAAACCAGCGGCAGTGCCCATCCCGTTGGAGCCCAAGCCATGAAGCCGGCATCGCGCGCCGGGCTCGTGTTGTTGGTGCTGTGGACGCTGGGCAGCGTGCTGCCGGCGCTGGCCGCAAGCAAGGTCTACCGCTGCGGCCCCACCGGCGCTGAGTTTTCACAGATCCCGTGCAAAGAAGGCCGGCCGGTCGATACGGCTGACGAGCGCAGCTCGACGCAGCAGCGCGACGCGCAGGCGGTAGCCGACAGCCAGACCCGGCTCGCGCGAAAACTCGAAGCCGAGCGCCGGGCGCGCGAAGCAGCCGCGGCTTTGCAGGGCCCGGCGGGCATCAAGCCGGCAGCGGCACCCGAAGCCGCGTCGGCGGCCAACAAGGGCAAGAAAAAGAAACGCGGCGGCGAAACCGACAGCAACAGCGACGAGACCCGCACCGCGGCGCAATTGCCGGCGAAACAGAAATCACGCTAACCGCTGGCCCGTGAGGCGCTCGTATTTGACGAGCAACTGCGCGCGCGTTTCGACAAACGCCGGGTTCACCGGGATGCAGCTCACCGGGCAGACCTGGACACATTGTGGCTCGTCAAAATGGCCGACACATTCGGTGCATTTGCTGGGGTTGATCTCGTAGATCAGCTCGCCCATGTAAATCGCCTCGTTCGGGCATTCGGGCTCGCACACATCGCAGTTGATGCACTCGTCGGTGATCCACAGTGCCATCAGATTTCTCGCCCGGCAGCAGCAAACCGGCGCCGCATCACGATCACTCCTGGGGCGCCGCCGCGACCCGCTCCTGCAAGCGTTGCAGCACCGACGGCGCAACAAACTTCGAAACATCACCGCCCAGCGTGGCGATCTCGCGCACGAAGGTGCCGCTGACAAACTGGAACTGGTCGCTCGGCGTCAGGAACAACGTTTCGACCTCGGGCATGAGTTGCCGGTTCATGCCGGCCATCTGGAACTCATACTCAAAATCGCTCACCGCGCGCAGCCCGCGCACCACCACCTTGCCGCCGATATCGACGACAAAACTGCTCAGCAGGCCGCGGAAGGCCATGACCTCGACATTCGCAAACGGCGCGGCGATTTCTTTCGCCATGTCCAGCCGCTCGGCGATGGTGAACATCGTGCGTTTGTGATGCCCGGCTGCGACCGCCAGCACCAAGCGGTCGAAGAGGCTGGCGGCGCGCCGCATCAGGTCAGCGTGGCCGAGCGTCATCGGGTCGAAGGTGCCGGGATAAACGGCGGTCAGCGGGGTTTTCAGGCTCACTGCGCGGGCTCCTGTGCGGCGGGTTTTGGCGGGGCGGCGCTCGCGTCCTCGTTTGCGGCCTCTTTTGTGGCCCCGGTGTTGGCCTCGGGTGCCGGCAGTGTAGGCGCCGCGCGCAACAGCTGGTAGTGCACCGCACCAGCGCGGCCGGCACGGTGGATACCGACCCCGGCCGGCAACTTTCGCGGCGCTGCCGGCGACTCGGCATAGATGAAGCCGCCAGGCGCGAGCGTCCGCAGCGCCGCCGCCAGCGCACGGTCGAGCAGGCCGGCGTCATACGGCGGGTCGAGCAGCACCAGATCAAACTGCCCCGGCGCCGCACGTGCCAGCGCGGCCACGCCATCACCCGGCTCGACGCGCACCATCGTTGCGCCCAGGCGCTGCTGCACCTCACGCAGCGACTTGACCAGCGCCGCATCGCGCTCGACGAGCAGCACCGACGCCGCGCCGCGCGATGCGGCTTCGAAGCCGAGTGCGCCACTGCCGGCAAAGGCATCGATCACGCGCCAGCCGGCCAGGTCTTGCCCGAGCCAGTTGAAGAGGGTCTCGCGCACGCGGTCGGGCGTCGGGCGAAGCCCGGGGCGCTGGGCCACCGGCAGCTTGCTACGCTTCCACTGGCCGCCAATGATGCGCACCTCGTGGCTGCCGCCGACCACGACGCGCTTTTCCTTCGTGCTGTCGGCCCGGCGGTCGAGTTCGCGAAACCGCCCGCCGACGGCAAGGGGGCCGCGTGCTGCGAAGGGGGCCTTCACTGCCGCACCAGAATGCCGTCGCGCGCCAAGAACTCCTTGGCCTGCCCGACGCTGAATTCCCCGTAGTGAAAGATGCTCGCCGCGAGCACCGCGTCAGCGCCGCCGATGCGGATGCCGTCGGCCAGATGCTGCAGCGTGCCGACGCCGCCGGATGCGATTACCGGCACCGTGACGGCGTCGCTCACCGCGCGAGTCAGCTCGAGGTTGAAGCCTTGTTTGGTGCCATCGCGGTCCATGCTCGTGAGCAGGATCTCGCCGGCGCCGGCGGCGACCATGCGGCGCGCCCACTCGACGGCATCGATGCCGGTATTGCGCCGCCCGCCATGGGTATAGACCTCCCAGCCGGGGGCACCGTCACGCGCCTTGGCGTCGATCGCAACGACGATGCACTGCGCGCCGTATTTGTCTGATGCAGCTTCGATGAGCGCCGGGTCGGCGACTGCCGCCGAATTGAAACTGACCTTGTCAGCGCCGGCATTGAGCAGCCGGCGGACATCGGCAACGCTGCGCACGCCGCCGCCGACGGTGAGCGGGATGAAGACCTGCGAGGCCACGGCCTCGATGATGTGCAGGATCATGTCACGCTGGTCGCTGGTGGCGGTGATGTCCAGAAAGGTCAGCTCGTCGGCGCCCTGCTCGTTGTAGCGCGCGGCGATTTCCACCGGGTCGCCGGCGTCGCGCAGTTGGACGAAGTTGACGCCCTTGACGACACGACCGCCGGTGACATCCAGGCAGGGAATGATGCGTTTGGCGAGCATGGGCGGCACCGAAAGAGGCCGGCCGTGCAGGCCGGCCGGCCGGAGGGAAAGCAAGCGCGGCGTCAGCCCGCCCGCAAGGTATCGGCGCGCCGCTGGGCGACGCTGAAATCGAGTGCACCGCTGTAGATGGCGCGGCCGCAGATCACACTGCTGACGCCCTCGAACTCGATGGCGCACAGGCGCTCGATGTCGGCGATGTCAGACAGCCCGCCCGAGGCGATCACCGGAATCGTCAGCGCCTGCGCCAGCTTCACCGTGGCCTCGATGTTGATGCCGGTGAGCATGCCGTCGCGGCCGATGTCGGTGTAGATCACGGCCTCGACGCCGTAGTCCTCGAATTTCTTGGCCAGGTCGATGACCTCGTGGCCCGTCAGCTTGCTCCAACCGTCGGTGGCCACCTTCCCGTCCTTGGCATCCAGGCCGACGATGATGTGGCCGCCGAACGCGGTGCAGGCGTCTTGCAAAAAGCCGGGGTTTTTAACCGCAGCCGTGCCGATGATGACGTAGCGCAGGCCGGAATCGAGGTAGCGCTCGATGGTGTCGAGGTCGCGAATGCCGCCGCCGAGCTGCACGTCGATTTCGCTGCCGACTTCAAGAAGGATTTTGCGGATCGCGGCCTCGTTTTTTGGCTTGCCGG
>JAYUSP010000136.1:0-7196 GCA_043755615.1 Betaproteobacteria bacterium | reverse complement strand
CACGCGCTTGACGCGATTCGCCACCGCATCCATCTGCTCCAGCAGGCGCCGACCTTCACTCAACAGTTCTTCGCCGGCCGCGGTGAGCCGGGCCTGGCGGGAACGGCGGTCGAAGAGCAACACGTCGAGCGCATCTTCGAGCTGGCGCACGCTGTAGGTCAGCGCCGACGGCACCTTGCCGAGTTCACGCGCCGCAGCGGCAAAGCTGCCGGTGCGCGCAATCGTGTCCATCATCGCCAGGGCGTCGGGGGTGAGTGCGTGTCGGGGCTCGGCCATGGCTTCATCTTATTTGAACGCGCCCGTCAAGGCCGCGCCACTGCCGTCATGGGCCGGCTGCCTACAGTTCACTGCATCAAACCGGACAACACCCGAAAGGCCTCGCCATGCTGACCCTGCGCAAGTCTGCCGACCGCGGTTATGCCGACCACGGCTGGCTCAAGAGCTTTCACAGCTTTTCCTTCGCCGACTACCACGACCCGGCGCACATGGGCGTGGGCAACCTGCGCGTCATCAACGAAGACCGCATCGCGCCGGGCACCGGCTTCGGCACCCATGGCCACCGCGATATGGAAATCGTCAGCTATGTGCTCGACGGCGCGCTGGCGCACAAGGACAGCCTGGGCAACGGCGAGGCGGGCGGCGCGCAGGCCGGTGTCATCCGGCCCGGCGACGTGCAGCGCATGAGTGCCGGCACGGGCGTGCGCCACAGCGAGTTCAACCACGCCGCCGATGCGACGACACATTTCCTGCAGATCTGGATCCTGCCCAGCCGCGCCGGCATCAGCCCGGGTTACGAGCAAAAACACTTCGACGCCGGGGCCAAACGCGGCCGGCTCGCGCTGGTCGCGTCACCCGATGGCGCAGAAGGCTCGGTGACGATCCATGCCGATGCGCGCATCCGTGCCGGGCTCTTTGACGATACCGAGTCCGCCGCGCTTGCCCTGGACGTCAAACGTTTGACCTACGTGCATCTGGTGCGCGGCCAACTCGTGGTCAACGGCCAGACGCTGCGTGGCGGCGATGCGCTGACGCTGCACGGCGAGCAACGGCTGCGCCTGAGCCAGGGCGAAGGCGCAGAAGTCCTTGTGTTTGACCTGCTGCCGCTGGCCTGATAGCCGAGCGATGATCCCCACTTTTTTGCCTTGGAGTTGATGACCATGAATGTTCCCGCACCTGTTGTCGTTGTGGCCCGCACCCTGCTGGCGCTGATGTTTGTCCTGGCCGGTTTCAGCAAGTTTTCCGACCTGTCCGGCACCGCCGGATATATCGCCAGCGGCGGCCTGCCGCTGCCCGGCGTGGTGGCCTTTCTGACGGCCACGCTCGAAGTCGTCGGCGGTATCGCGCTGATCGTCGGTTACCAGGCCCGCATCGTCGCCCTCGTGTTGGCCTTGTTCACGATCGTCGCGAGCCTGTTGTTCCACAACTTCTGGGCGATGCCGGCCGACCAGCAGTATCTGCAACAGCTGATGTTCATGAAAAACATGTCGGTCGCCGGCGGCTTGTTGATGGTCTTCGTACTCGGCGCCGGGCCGGCGAGCCTGGACGCCAGGCGCGCCGCAACCGCCTGACCGGCGATCAGCGATCAGTGCCGGCGCTACAGTCGCGCCGATGGACACCCTGTTGACGATCGTGCGCGTGCTGCCCTGGGCCGACTGGCTCGCCTTGGGTGTATTCATGCTGGCCTGGGTCGGCTATGCGGTATTCGCGCGGCGCCGCATTGTGTCGCAGCCTTCGGTGCTCGCACTGACCAATCGCGAACGTCATCGCTGGATGCTGCAAGCCACCTACCGCGACAACCGCGTGCTCGACGCGATCGTGGTGCAGAGCCTGTCGACCAGCCCGAGCTTCTTTGCGTCGACCACGATCCTCATCATCGGTGGCCTGCTGGCGGTGCTGTCGGCCAGCGACAAGGCCACCGACATCGTGCGCGAGATTCCATTTGCGGCGAGAACGACGCTGCTCGTGCTGGACCTCAAGCTGGTGCTGTTGACGGCGATTTTTGTCTACGCTTTTTTCCGCTTCACCTGGAGCGTGCGCCAGTACAGCTTCGGCGCGCTGCTTGTGGCAGCGGCACCGCCCCACGATCGTTTTGCCGACGAAGCCGAGCGCCAGGCCTTTGTGTCGCGCGCCGGGCCGGTGATGGCACTCGCTGCCGAATCCTTCAACGACGGACTGCGTGGTTATTACTTCGCTTTTGCCGCGGCTGCGTGGTTGTTTTCACCCTGGGCCTTCATGCTCGCCACGCTGACGGTGATCTCGATCCTCTACCGGCGCGAATTCCAGTCCGAGGTGCTCGCGGTATTGCGCGGCTGAACGCGACCCGACAGTCAACCCAGCGCCCGATGCGCCAGGTGGCTGTACAGCGGGATGCCGACCAGGATGTTGAACGGGAACGTCAAACCGAGCGACATGCCGAAGTACAGCGACGGGTTGGCCTGCGGGATGGCGTGGCGGATCACCGCCGGCACGGCGATGTAGGACGCGCTGGCGGCCAGCACCATCAGCAACGCCGCATCGCCCGCGGCCATGCCCGCCGCGGCGGCCAGGCCCAGCGCCAGGCTGGCGTGCACCAGCGGCCCACCGATGGCGTAGGCCAGCAGCCAGGGCGACTTGCCCTTGAGCTGGCCCATGTGGCGCGCGGCGAGCAGTCCCATGTCGAGCAGAAAGAAGGCCAGCATGCCTTTGAAAAGGTCCACCGCAAAAGGCTGCATCGCGGCTTCGCCCTTGGCGCCGGTGAGCAGGCCGACGAGCATCGCGCCCAGCAGCAGCAACTGCGCACCGTCGGTGAGCGACTCGTGCAGGATGCGGCCAAGTGGTGCGTTAGGTGCTGCCTGCGCGTCGGCACCCGGCGCAGCCTGCTCGCGCCGGCGCAGCACGTTGGCCAGCACCACCGCGATGATGATCGCCGGGGACTCCATCAACGCCATCGCCGCTGCCATGTGGCCACCGTAGGGCAGGCCGCGGCTGTCGAGAAACTGCACCGCGGTGATGAAGGTCACCGCGCTCACCGAGCCGTAGGTGGCGGCGATCGCCGCGGCGTCGTAGCCGTTGAGAAAGCGCCGCAGCAAGGCGTAACCGAGCAGCGGCACGAGCGCCGCGAGCAGCAGTGCGCAGAGCAGGCTGACCGTGACCGTGGCGGTGAATCCTGACTCGGCGAGAGCAAAACCGCCTTTCAGGCCGAGCGCCATCAGCAGGTACAGCGACAGGAATCGCGAAATCTGCGCCGGGATCTCAAGGTTGGAACGCAGCGCCCCGGCCAGGATGCCAAAGACAAAGAACAGGATCGCCGGGTCGAGAAAGTTTTGCACGCAAACCGAGTGTTTCAGGCGCGGAAGTGGCCGCGTGCCATCAACAGGCTACCACCAGGCGCTGCCCGACTGCCAGGCGACAAGGGCCAGCGCGCTGGTCGAAATCAAAGCGAGCGCGCCGGTGGCCGCGCCAACCAGCGCGCAGACCCGGCCGCGGAAAACCAGCCCGAGCCCGAGCGCGGTGCCCACGCCAATCAGCGGCAACAGGCAGGGCGCAGCAAGCAACCTCGATACCGTGCCCGGCGCGGGGGTGCCATGGGTCGCGGCGATCTCGTCGCGCGGGACCGGGTCAGCGCGCAGGATTGCGGCGGCGTCGCACAGCATTGTGGCTATTGGGGCCGTCGACATCGCCCCGGCGCGGGCCTGGTCTCGGCGGCGATGTGACTGGCGTACGGTTTGTGACCGGGTGCCGTCATGCCGCCCCCGCTGCTGCTGCGGGCGACGCCCGGGTCTTCCACATCGAGACGATCACGCCGCCGGCGATCAGGCCGAAGGTCACGCTGAGCGAAATCACCGGCGGCACCTTGCCGATGAAACCGACGAGAAAGATCTTGGTGCCGACGAACACCAGCACCAGCGCGAGCGCGTATTTCAGGTACTTGAAGCGGTGGATCATCGCGGCCAGCGCGAAGTACAGGGCACGCAGACCGAGGATGGCGAAGATGTTGCTGGTGTAGACGATGAAGGGGTCGGTGGTGATCGCGAAGATCGCCGGCACCGAGTCGACCGCAAACACCAGGTCGACAAACTCGACCAGGCACAGGGCCAGGAACAGCGGCGTTGCATGACGCACCACCTGACCGGTCGCCGGGTCGGCACGACGGACAAAAAACGCGTTGCCTTCGATCCGCTCCGTCACCCGCAGCCGCTTGCGCAGAAACTTGAGCAGCGGGTTGTTTGCGATGTCAGGCATATGGTCGGCAATGACCCACATCTTGATGCCAGTGATGACCAGGAAGGCACCGAAGATGTACAGCACCCAACTAAACTGGCTGACCAGCGCGGCGCCCAGGCCGATCATGATCGCGCGTAGCACGATCACGCCCAGGATGCCCCAGAAGAGCACGCGGTGCTGGTATTCACGCGGGATGGCGAAGTAGCTGAAAATCAGCGCGATGACAAAGACGTTGTCCATCGACAGCGACTTCTCGATCAGGAAGCCGGTGAAATATTCGATGCCACTTCGCGCGCCCAGAAACCACCAGACCCAGGCGCCGAAGAGCAAGGCAATGCTGATATAGCCGGCCGACAGCAGCAGGCTGCGCTGGACGCCGATCTCCTGGTCGTTCTTGTGCAGCACACCCAGATCCAGCGCGAGCAGCGTCACGACGACGCCGATGAAAACGAACCAGATCCACAGGGCGGTGCCCAGAAACGGCGCGTGCAAGAAGGTCAACAAGGGGTCCAAGGCGCGGCTTTCTTGCGGGGCGAAAAGGTTGTGGCGATTGACGGTGTGGACGCGTTTGGCGCCAGCACAACGCGCCGGGGTCGCCCCCGTCGCGCGGCCAGCGCTGGCCGGCGGTCAGTCGAAGATGTCGCTGAGCCAGGACTTCTTGCGCCGCGCTGGATAGCCGGTGTTGCCGGGGTAGTCTGAATCGACGAAGCCCGGCGAGCGCGATGGGTGCGTTTGCTGCGACGTCGGCTGGTGTGCTGGCTGATGTGCCGCTTGTCCGCGGCTGCCCATCGGTGGCGAGGCCGCACGATCGATGAGTTTGTCGAGTTCGCCGCGGTCGAGCCAGACGCCGCGGCACTGCGGACAGTAGTCGATCTCGACGCCCTCACGCACGGTCATCAGGAGTGCGGTATTGGTGCAGGTGGGGCATTGCATCTCAGCACCCGGCCCGCACAGGCTGCAGCCGCGCGCGGGGGTGGATGTGCGCCGGCTCGCGGCCGCGCTGCCAACTGCGCAGGATGGCGCGGGCCGCCCGCGACAACGCGCTGTCCAGCGCGGTGCGCCAGTCGCGCGCGATCGAGGTGATCACGACCGTGCCCTTGCCGTTGGTGTTGAGCTCGACCTGGCAGCGTTTGTCGACGCCGCCGCGCGGCCCGTTCACGTCTTCCATCTGGATCCGTGCGCGTGGCACCAGCCAGGCCAGCCGACGGGTGACGAAGCGCACGCGGCGCTCGGCCACCTCGCGCAGTTGAGCGGCTTGCGGATCGCGGGTTTCGAAGAGCACTTGCATCGCGGGACTCCATCGGTTGGGGTGAACAGGGCTGGACTCTAGGGCCGCGCGGCGTTCCGAAAAAGCAGACAATCAAAGACAAACACTTCGTAAAAAGGTGATGTTTCAATGAGCATGAAATTCAGCTACCGGCATCTGTACTACTTCTGGGTGGTGGCCAAGGAAGGTGGCATCGCGCGGGCGGCCGCGCGCCTGGGCATGGCCGTGCAGACCGTCAGCACCCAAGTGCGCGAGCTTGAAAAATCGCTCGGCTGCACCTTGCTGCGCCCGGCCGGCCGCGGCCTGGTGCTCACCGACGCGGGCATCGCCGCGATGCACCAGGCTGACCAGATTTTCCAGCTCGGTGAACAACTGCCGTCCGCTGTGCGCGACGCGGCGAGTTCACCCGCGGTGCGGCTGGCGGTGGGCATCTCCGACGCGCTGCCCAAGCTGGTCGTGCACCGCCTGCTGCTACCCGTGCTCGGCGAGCCGAACCTGCGTCTGCTGGGCCACGTCGACGAGTTCGATGGATTGCTCGCCGACCTGGCCTTGCACCGGCTCGACGTCGTGCTGGCCGACCGCGCGCCCGCGTCGAACCCCAACCTCAAGGTCTACAGCCACGCGCTGGGGTCGTCGCCGCTGGCCTGGTACGCGCCAAAGTCACTGCATGCGGCGGCGCGCCGCGCTTTCCCGCAATCTCTGCGGTCCGTGCCGGTGGTGCTGCCGACGACCCACGCGGCGGTGCGGATTCGACTCGACCAATGGTTCGAGCGGCACGGCATCCAGCCCCGCATTGCCGGCGAATTTGAGGACAGTGCCTTGCTCAAGACTTTCGGTGCCGGGGGCATGGGTGTCTTCGCGGCGGCCAGCTTCGTACACGACGACCTGCTGGCTCACTACGACGTCAAGCTGGTCGGGCCATGCGACGGTGTCGAGGAACAGTTCTTTGCCATCGGGACGGAGAAAAAAGTTCTGCACCCACTGGTGCAGCGGCTCCTGCCGGCGCGGGGTTGAACGGTCGCGGCCGTAGACCGCAACGTGGCGCAATTAGGCAGAACCTCGCGGCGCGCGATCTGTGGGGGCCCGAGCCCCTACCGTTAGGTGGTAACCCTAGATTGAAGCTTGTGTCGAGGGTTCTCGCTGAGTAACTTGCGGGCACCGGTGACCCCGAGAGCCCGACTGCCGTCGAGGCGAAGGGCCCGGTGCAGGTCAGGGAGCGAGTCATGAAACCAAGATTGAACGCCATCGCGTTGGCGGCGGCACTGCTGGTGCTTGGCAACCAGCAGGTGCACGCGCAGACAGCGGCGGCACTGAAAGTTGAAATCATCGAACAGGGCACCCGCGCGACGGTGCTGCGTGTCACGGTGCCGAGCCCGAAGCTCGAAGACGTCGATACACCGTCCGGGCGCTTCCAGCGTTTTTCGCAGCGCGAGCTGGGCCAGGGCGGGGTCGGCAGCGACCAGCGCGGCCGGCCTGAATTGCCGATCATCGGCTTCCCGCTGGCGCTGCCGCTGGACCTGAAGTCGCCCGAGATCAGCATCCAGCCCGAAGGCGACCGCCAGACCATCCAGGCGCGGATGTTCCCGGTGCAGCCGCCCGAGACCGCAAGCAGCCAGGACCGTGAACTGCCGAAGTGGGAGTTCGACGCCGATATCTACGCCCGGGGCGGCCGCGGGATGATGGAGCTGCTCGGCAGCAACGCCATCGCCAAGGGCGACAGCAATGT
>JAYUSP010000135.1:0-7196 GCA_043755615.1 Betaproteobacteria bacterium | reverse complement strand
CTCGAACTCTCGCAGGTTGTTGCTGACCAGCGTCAGCCATTCGCTGCGCGCATGCGCTGCGATATGAAGATCGTTGACGCCGATGGGTGTGCCCAATTTCTCCAGGCTGGCGCGAATGCTGCCGTAGTGCGCAGCAGCCTTGGCACCGTACTCGAGCACCACCAGCCGGCTGCAGAAGTCTTCGACCACGGTGAGATTGCGCGCGGCGTCGCTGCTCTTGGCCGCGCCATGCAGCAACTCGGCCAGCACAACGGCCGATAGCGCCATGCGGCCGTGGTGTCGGTTGAACAATTCCAGCGCAGCCGGCGGCCGGCGCTTGATGACGTAGATCGCGACGTTGGTGTCCAGCATGCAGGCCAGCATCGGGACCGCCTATCTACGGCGTTTCGGCGTGGGCGTGGGTGTGGGCACGGGCGTTCGGGTGCGCTTGAGCATGGGTTCGCGTCCGGCTTTTGCGCGAGTTGCAGGCGCTGCGTCCAACGGCTCTCGTGCCGCCTGCTCCTGACTGGCACGCTCGACCATGAAGTCGTCGGTAGGCACCGGGCCGGCGCGGAAGAAGCTGTCCCACGTGGCGTTGATGGGGGCGACGATGCGCTCGACGCCCACCACCCGCACGGCGACCTTTTTCACCGTGTCAGGAAAGCGCGTTTCCGCAGGCAGCCTGACGGCCTGGGTGCGGTTGTTGGTGAACATCGTGCTGTCAGCCATCGCAGCCCTCCGTTGCCATATGGCACGAGTGTATGCGCGAGGCCCCGCGAGCGACGCCGTGTGCGACGCCGTGTGCGACACCGTGTGCGACACCGCGAGCGGCGTCGCGTGGCTACAGCAGCTCGCCAAGCTCGGGGTACTCGAGCATCGCGCGCTGCGTCACACGCTCCAGCAAGTCGTCATGCGGCACCGGCCAGGGCTCGAGGGTGTAGACGGCCAGCGGTGTTTTCATCGGTGGCGCTGGGCCGCCTTCCTCGTTCTCGACGCAAAGCTACTTGCGAAACTCCGCGATATCGGGTACCGAGCCCCACATGCAGAACGATGAGTTCGCGCGCGGAAACTGGCGCGGCTGGTAACTCGCTTCGTCTTCGGGGGCAATGCTGCGCACGCCGGTGGAGTATTCGAAGACCATGCCGTCGGGGCCTTCGAAATAGAGGAATACCGCGCCCGATGTCGGGTGCCGGCCGGGGCCGAAGACGATGCGCACGCCTTGCTGTTGGAGTTGGTACCAGGCGCGCATCACGTCGTCGATGCTGGCGACCTGGTGGTTGACATGCTGGATGCCGGCGCGGTTTGTCGGGAAGAGCGCGATGCGGTGGTGCACCGGGTCGATGCGCAGCAGCGCGGCGTCGCCGATGCGGTCGCTGACACGCGCACCGAGTGTTGATGTCCAGAACTGTTCGTCGCGCGGCGCGTCGGTGCTGCACAGGCCGATGTGGCTGAAGCCCGTGATGCCGGCGTCGCGTGCCGGGAAGTACCGCCGCCCGCTGTGCGCCGGCCGCACGACCAGTTCGATCGGGTTGCCGCTGGGGTCATTGAAGCGGATGAAGTCGCGCACCTGGCGCATCTCACATTCGTCGGGCCTGCCAGCGTAGACATCGATCTTCGTGTTGGACAGCGCGGCCGCAGCGGCTTGCAGCGCATCGGCATCACGCAGCTCGAAGCCGGCGGCGTGGTCGGCCGGGTCGCCTTGAAAATAGACCAGCGTGTGGTCGCGGTCGTCGCTGCGGTAATAACGCGCGCCTTGTTCTTCACGAACGAACTCCAGACCGACGACGTCGCGCGCAAAGCGGTCGGCGGCGGCCAAGTCGCGGGTGCCCAGGCGCACGTAGCGGATATCGAGCAGGTCGATCATGCAGTGCAAGCTCTGGCGAGCGCGCCGCGAGCATTGGCAAGCGTGGGTGCTGCCATCACTTCAGATGGGATAGATCAGCGAGTTCGGGATCAGGTCGTTGTCGAAGATGCACAGGCGCTGCGCAAAGCGCCATTGGCCATCGACGACGACGATGTGGTCGAGATAACGCCCGACGCTCAAGATCTCGGGCATCGCGTCGCGGTGGGTGCGGATCACGAGGTACGACGATTCACATTCGATGGTGCTGCCGTCGTCCTGCACGATCACTGGCGGGCCGATGACATGGCGCTGGTAGTAGGGGTCGTGAAAGATCGTATCGGTGGCGCCGGTGACGCGGTCTTGCAGCATCGCGCGGCTCTCAAGCCGGATCGTGGCCAGCGGCAGGCCGCGGTCAAAATTTTCGCGCGACTGCACGCGGTATTCGGCATCGTCGGTAAAAAACGCGGGCCAGCTTTTGAAGTCTCCCGCATCGAGCACACGCGCGACTTCGGCGTGCAGACGCTGCACCGCAAACCAGGTTTCGATCGTGCTTGTCATCGGCGAATCCATCGTTGGCCAATCACAAGCCCATCACAGGCCCATGACCC
Source organism: Betaproteobacteria bacterium (assembly GCA_043755615.1). Classification (GTDB taxonomy): domain Bacteria; phylum Pseudomonadota; class Gammaproteobacteria; order Burkholderiales; family Burkholderiaceae_C; genus Rubrivivax. The sequence continues at coordinate 4,766 of JAYUSP010000135.1, read as the reverse complement.
CGCGCCAGTAACCGTACATGCCGCGGATCAGGGTCTCGGTGACCATGTGCGGCGTGTGCGCTTGGGCTTCGGTGCCGTCGAGTTCGTTCAGCGTCCGCGCTTCGCGGTTGGCCTCAAAAGCAGCCTGCACAAACGCGATCACCTCGCCGTCGTCGGCCGATACAAAACCCGCCGGGCCGAAGAGGTTGGCCTGGCGCAGCCGGCGCTGGGTCATCGCGGCGTCGTCGTCGGCAAAGCCGAAATGGGTCCAGACAAAATCAAAAACGCCAGGCGCCACCGGCTGGATATGCCGGGTTGACAGCGAGTTGACCTGCTGCTGCACGATCAGGCTCGGGAAGATCGTGCTCATGACGACGGTCGGGCCGTTCCACCAGGGTTCGGGCACGACGTCGAGCAGGCGCGGGTCGTTCAGCGTGAGCTGCTCGCGAAAGGACGTCACGCCTTGCGTGACGGCGCCGGCGCCGCCTTCGTTGCGGCGCGAAATCATGCAGGCGTGGCGGTGCTGCGCGTCGGTGACCATCTGGCTCTGTTGGTCGGCGCGCCAGAGGCCGAAGGTCACGACCCAGGTGTGCAGCAGGCCGGGGTGGTAGGGGTCCTTGATGTTCTCCTGCATCAGCTTCCAGTTCGCCGGGATGCGCTGGCGGCTGTAGCCGAGCAGGGTCAGCGGCCGGTGACCGAAGACGCGATCGAAGTAGGCCAGCACGTCGGCACCGAGATAGTCCTCGAAGGGCTCGACGGCGTGATCGAAACTGGCAAACACGACGCCACCGCGGCAGGCCACCTTGAGCCGGTTCAGACCATGGTCTTCAACACGAAAGTCCGCCGGCATGCCACCCTGCACCTGGCCGTCGCGCTTGACGCCGCGCTTGAAAGGCAGGCCGGTGAGATCGCCCTTGAGGCTGTAGCTCCACTGATGGTAGGGGCAGGTGAACGATTTTGCGTTGCCCTGGCGTTCGCGGCAGAAGGCCACGCCGCGGTGTGCGCAGCGGTTTTCGACGACATGCACCTCGCCGTCGGCGGCGCGCACCAGGATCACGCTGCGTTCGCCGATCTTCGTGCGCTTGAAGTCGCCGGCTTGCGCGATCTCGCACTCGAGCCCGACATAACACCAGTGGCCGCGGTAGAAAAAGCGCTCAAGCTCTTCGCGGTAGATGCCTTCATCGGTATAGGCCCAGCCGGGCACCCGGCTGGTCGCGGCGTTGCCCCAGCGCTTTAGTGTGTCGGTGGCGGAATTCATGACGCCGGATTGTGAACCCGTGCGGGTCGCTAGGGATAGCTCGGAGCAGACCCGGGTGCGACAGTGCGCGCCTTGTTTGCCCCACGAGGAGAGACTCCATGAGCCTGATGCACCGCTACGAAATCACCGACCGCGCCGGCCAGAGCTACACCGCGGCGCTGGCCGACTGCCTGAACGTGCAGCGCACGCCGGCCTGGCGCCAGCGCATCCTGGACCGCAGCTTTCACCGCGTCAGCGCTGGCGGCGCCGACGTGCAGGTCGAGAAGTCGTTCATCTATCTCGACCTGGCGCGGGGCCAGGTTTTCCTCGTGCACCCGCCGCGCGAGCGCTTTCGTTATGGCGATGCGTCGGTCAAGCTCGACAAGATGTTGCAGGTGCTGCCCGCCGCGATGCGTGAGCGCGCGCCGCAGGTGCGGGTGGTCTTCGGTACCGACGAGCTGCGCGAAAAACTCGTCGCTGCCGATGCCGGGCTCGATGACCGCGCGGTGGAGATGATGAAAGCCGCCGTCGTGCACGACCACCCGGTGCTGCTGACGCGGCCGCGGCTGCGTTTGTCGCTGGATGAAGTCGATGCCCAGGGCGCGCAGTTCCGCGCCGAGTACGACCATTCGAGCAAGGCCTTCAAGATCACCTATGCGACGCCGGAGATATTCTGCGCCGATGAAAAAGCGCTGAAGGGTTGGTCGGGCAGCATGGCGCGGCACAACCTGTACAAGCTGCCGAAGAAGGGCGACCACTGGGTCAACTACCGGCGCTGGCTGCCGAGCCAGGATGCGGTGGCCGAATTGCACAGCACGGTGCTCGCGCTGGCCCGCGGCGACGCCCCGGCTGTCGACAGTGCAGCGTTCAAATCGATGCTGGCGCGGCTGCCCAAGGGCAGTTCGCTGTCGAGCCAGGGCAAGACGAATCTGCGCAAGCTCTTCAACTGGGTCAAGAAGCAGGGCCTGCAAAAACTGCAAGACGAGTTGTTCGAAATCCGCTTCGGCATCGAGCTCGAAGACAGCTGGTATCGCAACAACGACAAGAACGATATCGACACCTTGTGGCGGCTGTTGAAGAACCTGCCCGACAGCCATGTCGAGGGCAATTCCAAGCTCGCCGAGATCAACCTGGGCCATGGCAGCGGCGGCTTCTTCTCACCGAGCTCGATGGAAATCGAAATCGGCGCATCGCTGCTCGCGCACAAGGAGAGTTTCGAGGACACGCTGCGCCATGAGGTCGGCCATGCGGTGCACGAAGCCCATGGCGACCTCATCGACGGCTGGCTCTGGAGCCGCTTCGGTTTTGTGATGTTCCCGCCGAGCCAGCAGGGCATCGACGACTGGGCGGCGCAGATGGGCGCCAGTGCCGGTTATGCGGGCTTGAACCCAACCCAGAAGGCGCATGTGCGCGCTTTGATCCGGCAGGCGGTCGGCCCGACCGAAGAGTGGGGCCCGACGGTGACCCCCAATGCGCCTGCCGGCAGCCCCTGGCGCGGTGCTGACTTCGGCCCGCGGCTGGCCTACGAGCGCAGCGGGCGGGATTGGTATGCCAACAACGCCAACTGGTATCGCGCCAACGGCAAGGCCTTCGCATTCAACTTCTGGTACGGCATGTTGATGTGTGTCAACGAATCGACGCTGGAGCTCGTCAACGGCCAGATGCCCGACAGCTACGCGGCGATGAGCCCGGCCGAATTTTTTGCCGAGATCTACGCGCTGTTCCACGACTTGAACGACCCGCAGCGCAAGAACATTCCGGCGGACGTGATGGCGTGGATGAAAGCCAAGCTTGGGGGCGCCACGGTGTCACAGCCGTCCCGGCCCCGATCGGCGACATCCAAGACGACTCTGAAGCGACCGGCCGCGAAGAAGTCAGCGGGCCCAGCACCAACGCGGCGCCGCAGTGCTGTGCGTGGAACATTGCGTTAGAACTTCTTCATCAGCTGCAGCACCCGCCGCATCAAGGCGCTGTAAGGCGGCGCGAAGAGACCCATGCCGTTGAGCCGCGCCTGGCGGAAGACCGGTTTGAGCGCGCTGAAGGTCTCGAAACCCCAGCGCCCGTGGTAGCTGCCCATGCCCGATGCGCCGACGCCGCCAAAAGGCAACGAGTCCTGGGTGATGTGCAGCAGCGTGTCGTTGACCGTCACGCCGCCGGCGTGGGTCTGCTGCAGCGCGTGTTCGGTGCGCTGGCGGTCGTGGTCGAACCAGTACAGCGCCAGCGGCCGCGGCCGGTTGTTGATGTGCGCCAGCGCCGCGTCGACGTTGTCGTAGGGCACCAGCGGCAACAGCGGCCCGAAGATTTCGTCCTGCATCGCCGCGCTCTCGGGCGCCGGGTCGACAAGCAGGGCGGCGCCCAGGCGGTGCCGGCTGTCGTCGCGTGCCGGCCCGCTGAACAGCGCTTCGATGGCGGTACCGTGCGCCGCGGCGTCGTCCAGGTAGCCCGTGAGACGGCCGTACTGGCGCTGGTTGACGATGCTGCAGAAGTCGGGGTCGGCCAGCCCCTGCGGATACAGGCGCTGCGCCGCCGCGCGCGCCGCGGTGATGAAGGGCTGGACCTGATCGCGCGGCAGCAGCACGTAGTCCGGCGCGATGCAGGTCTGGCCGGCGTTGACGAGCTTGCCGACGAGGATGCGCTGCACCGCATGCGCCAGCGGATAGCCGGGGGTGATGACGGCCGGCGACTTGCCGCCAAGCTCCAGCGTCACCGGCGTCAGGTGTGCCGATGCCGCGGCCATCACACGCCGGCCGACCGGCGTCGAGCCGGTGAACAGCAGGTGGTCAAAAGGCAGCGCGCTGAATTGCGCCGCGACGTCCGGCCCGCCGGTGATCACACCCACTTCGCCATCGGGGAAGGCCTGTGCCAGCAGCGTCTGCATCAGGGTCGAAAACGCCGGCGTGAACTCCGAGAGCTTGACCATCACCCGGTTGCCCGCCGCCAGCGCCGCGACAAGCGGGCCGATGCACAGGTACAGCGGGTAGTTCCACGGCACGATGATGCCGACGACACCCAGCGGCTGCGGCAACACTTGCGCTCCGGCGGGCAGGAACCACTTCGACACCCCGGCGCGGCGCGGTTTCATCCAGCCTTTGCCGTGGCGAAGCGCGATCTTGGTTTCTTCCAGGCTCGGCCAGATTTCGAGCAGCTCGGTCTCGATGCCGGGGCGGCCACCGAAGTCGGCGTCGATCGCCTGCGCGATCGCGGTTTCGTGCTGCACCAGCAAACGCTTGAGGCGCTCCAGCCGGTCGGCACGCTCGGCCCAGGACGTGAAAGGTTTTGCCGCAAAGGCGGCGCGCTGTTGGTCGAATTGCAGGTGCAGGTCGACGGCGGGGGTTTCGTGGGCTTTCATCGGCGGGCTCCAGGGTGGGCACTTTGGTGGGCGCTTCGGGGGCACTTCGGTGGGCACTTCGGCGGGCACTTCCATGTGCAGATCTTGCGTCGGGCCGCGATCGTAGCGCTCAAGCGCGGCCGGTGGCTTGACCGCGCGCAGCCCGGCCGTCGATCAAGCCGCGGCGGCTGCGGGATAGAGGCCGCGCGTCTGCGCCATCAG
>JAYUSP010000134.1:0-7214 GCA_043755615.1 Betaproteobacteria bacterium | reverse complement strand
CTGTGCGGGGTCGGCTTCGGCATGCAGCACAAAACCATGCTGCGACCCGGGTTCGAGCACCGCCTGGTCCAGCAGGTAGGCACGCGCCCGTTCGGTGTCGAGCAGGTTGCGCGAACTCTGGTTGGTGAAGCCGATGCCCACGGTGTAGAGCATCGGCAGGATCACGAATACCAGCGCCGTGGCGATGCCCGGGAAAAGATACCGCAGCGCCTGCGTGCGCGCCGAGGTGTAGGTCCAGATGCCGAGCGTGGTGATGACCAGCAGCGCCAACGCGAGCAAGGTCTGCCCGCTGGCATGTACGACGAGCACTGCGTAAAGCGCAGCGGCGGTGGCCAGCGCCGCGACGATGCGGCCCGGCCACCGGCTCGGCGGCGCGGCGCGGGGGCGGCGCAGCGCCGCAGGCTGCGCTGGCACCGAGGGCAGCGCGGGCCGCACGGGCATTCCGGGACCGCCGGCCGGCGTCAACGTCATGCCGCGAGAATTCGTCGCGCCGCGGCGTCCAGCGCGGCCTGCGCGTCCTGCCGGCCTTCGCTGAGCGTCGTCAGCGACGACTTCATCGCGGCCCAGAAGCGGCCCATCTCGGGGATGCTGGGCGTCGGCACACCGTCCCGCGCCGACGCCATGATGGCGGCGACCTTGGCGCCGTTGACGGGGTCGGCGGTGAGCTCGTGGTAGTACGCGCGGCTGGCCGGCGCGCCGATCGGCTCGGCGCGGTCGATCGCACGCAGCCCCGGCAGCGAGAGCAGGTAGTTTTCTATGAACTCGATCGCGATTTCGCGCTGCTGCGTGGCGCGGCTGATCATCAAACCCTTGACGCCGACGTAGGGTGCAGCGGCCTTGCCGGCGACGCTGGGGATCTTGGCGACACCAAAGTCGATGCCGACGCGCTTCAGGTTGACCCAGGCCCAGGGCCCGTTGATCGCCATCGCAACGCGGCCCTGGGCCAACGCGGCCTCCATCTCCGGGTAGCCGCTGCCGACCGGCATCAGGCCTTCTCGGAACAGGCGCTCAAGCAGGCGCGCGCCGGTCAGTGCACCTTCGTTGTTGACGCCGGTGTTGCGCGCGTCGAAGCTGCCGTCGGCGCGCTGCAAAAAAGCGTAGCCGCCGTTGGCGGCGAGCAGCGGCCAGGTGAAATAGTTGTTCGTGTAGTCCCACAAAATCGCGCGCCGGCCCTGGGGTTTGAGTTGCGCGTCGATGGCGAAGATTTCTTCAAAAGTCTGCGGCGGCACCGGCACCAGCTTGCGGTTGTAGAGCAGTGTGGTGGCCTCGATCGCGAGCGGATAACCCCAGAGCCGGCCACGGTGGCTGAAGCCCTTCCAACCCAGCGGGTCGATGCCGTCATAAGTTGTGCGGCTCGGGCTGACCGGGTGCAGCAGACCCGCGGCGATCCACTCCCCGATGCGGTCGTGGGCGTAGACGTAGATGTCCGGGCCCTTGCCGGCCGAGGCCGCCTGCTGGTATTTCGACGGCCCGTCGTCGGGCGTCTCGACGACCACCGGCACGCCGGTGGCGGCCGTGAAAGCCTCGCCCATCTTGCGCATTGCTTTGGCGCCTTCGACGGTGAACCAGACGACGAGGGGCGCATGGGCCGCGCGCACCAGCGATGTCGCCAACCCCAGCGTCGTGGAGCCGACGAGCCAACGGACGAGCCGGCGGCGGTTCATGGCATGCGGCGACGCCGGCACGAACTCGAACGCAGACCCGAAGCGGCGCTTGCGCCTGCCGCGCGTTAAGCGACAGGCGCCGCGCAGTTGCGGGCGATGAACTCGGCGTGGTCGGGCATCACATCGGCGCAGCGAGCGATGAGATCGTGCAAGCCGCGCAGGTACTCGGCGACAGCGGCCTCGTCCAGACTGTCGACCAGCGGGTGGTAGCCCTGCGCCGCGAGGTGCTGGCCGTGCATGACTTGCAGCCAGGCGACTTCAGAGAACAGCTCGTTGTTCTCGCGCACGATGCGGCCGTGGCTCGTGAACAGGCGCAGCTTGGCTTGCAGGGTCTCGGGAATCGCCATCTCGCGGCAGGCGGTCCAGAACGGCGAATCGGTGCGCTGGTTGAGGTGGTAGTGCAGGATGATGAAGTCGCGGATGCGCTCGAACTCGAAGCGGCTTTGCCGGTTGTATTCGTCGATGTCGATCTGGTTGAAACCGGTCGACGGGAAAAAATCGATCAGCCGCGCGATCGCGGTCTGGATCAGGTGGATGCTGGTCGACTCCAGCGGCTCCATGAAGCCGCTGGCCAGACCGATCGCGACGACGTTGCGGTTCCAGCCGAGGCGGCGCATGCCGGTCGCAAAACGCAGCGTGCGCGGCTCGGCAAGCGCCTCGCCGTCGAGGTTGGCCAGCAGCACCGCCGTGGCTTCGTCTTCGCTGATGTGCTGGCTGCAGAAGACGTGGCCGTTGCCGGTGCGGTGCTGCAGCGGGATGCGCCATTGCCAGCCTGCCGCATGCGCCGTGCTGCGTGTGTAGGGCGTCAGCGGCTGCACCGATGCGCAGGGCACAGCGATCGCGCGGTCGCAGGGCAGCCAGTGGGTCCAGTCCTCGTAGCCGGTGTGCAGAGACTGCTCGATGAGCAGGCCGCGGAAACCCGAGCAGTCGATGAACAACTCGCCCTCGACACGTTCGCCACTCGCCATCACCAGGGCCTGGACATGCCCGCTGCTGCCGCCGAGCGCCACGTCGGCGATTCGGCCCTCGATGCGCTGCACACCCCGCGCTTGGGCATGCCGGCGCAGGTAACGCGCATACAGCCCGGCATCAAAGTGAAAGGCGTATGCGATCTCGTTCAGCGGCGAGTTCTGGACATCCCCCGGCGCGCGCATGAACTTGTTGCGGTAAGCCGCCGTGCGCGTGATTGCGTATTCGCCGATGTCCGCCGGCGCCTTGCCGGCCTGGAACATCTTCAGCCAGTATTGGTAAAACGGCACCGTCCACAGGTCTTGCCCGAGGCGGCCGAAAGCGTGCATGTAGCGGCTGCCCAGGCGGCCCCAGTTCACGAACTCGATGCCGAGCTTGAAGCTGCCCTGGGTCTCGCGAACGAACTCGTCCTCGTCCAGCTCGAGCACGCGGTTGAAGAGCTGGATCATCGGGATCGTGGCTTCGCCGACACCCACCGTGCCGATCTCTTCGCTCTCGACGAGCGTGATCCTGGCCTTGCCGCGCAGCACCTTCGACAGGGCGGCGGCGGCCATCCAGCCTGCCGTGCCGCCACCGGCAATGACGATGTGCTGGATCGCCGAGGTGGGCGCTTGAGCGTCGTTCATGGGCAAGAGGCTAACGCACGAGGTGAGTCTGTCGGGTCGGCAAAAAAAACCAACCCCAGCGTCCTTGCGGCGGCTGGGGTGAGGTGGTCCATCGCTTCGACGAGCGCTTCGACCCGGTGTCCGACGGCAGTTCGTCAGCCCTGGCGACAGGCGCTCCAGTCGGAGAGCCCCGCGCCAGAGCCGATCAGAACTTGTAGTTGCCGCCGAACAGGTAGGTCTTGCCGTAGGTGGTGTCCTGGGTATTGTTGCGGTCGACGGTGTAGCGGCGGAACTTCTCGTTGGTGATGTTGTTCGCCTGAAACAGCAGCGAAAGCCCCTTCAAGAACGACTTGTCGGAGAAGTTGTAGCCGAGCTGCAGGTCAACCACCGTTTCGCCGCGAACGTAGGAATATTCCTTGTCGTCCTTGTAGTCGGTGATCTCGCCCAGAAAGTCGGACCGGGTGCGCTGCGCCAGCGCCACCTGCACACCATGCTTCTCGTAGTAGAAGCGCAGGTTGGTGACCTTGCGCGACAAGCCCGGCAGCGGTGTATTCACGGTGCCGATGTTCGGGAAACCGAGAGCCGTGGCATCGATCCGGATCGAGCTGCTGGTGTCGCTGTGGTTGATCGAGAAGCCAAAACCATCCAGCGGCGCGGCGATCATCGACAGTGGGATATTCACGGCGACTTCGAAGCCGCTGATCCGGCCGCCCGAGCCGTTGGTCGGCCGGGTCAGGATGCCGACGGTCGATCCGCTTGGTGGCAACACGGTGCTGGAGGTGATATAGGGCCTCAGGTCGACGTTGGCCTGCGGCAGGGTCAGGATGTAAGTGTCGATGTCCTTGTAGAAGCCGGCGACGCTCACGTAGCCTTTGTTGCCGAAGTACTTCTCGACCGAGAGGTCCAGCGCCAGTGCCTTGAAGGGCTTGAGTTCGGGATTGCCGCCGCTGGCGCGCAGCACCTGGGCCAGCGGCGCCTGGGGCAGCGTCGGCGGGTCGATGTTGGAGCGCATCTCGCTCATCTTCGGGCGGGCGATGGTCTGCCCCAGGCCGATGCGGCCGACCAGCTCATTGCCCAACGCGGTCGACAGATTCAGGGTCGGCAGCACGTCGGTATAGCTGGTGCCGCCGGTGGTCGACGCGCAGGTATCCGGCGTCGACCCGGTGCAGCGGCCGGAATCGTTGACGAAGCCCGACGAGGTCTGCTGCGTGCGCACCAGCTGGGCACCGACGTTGCCGGTGTACTCGAAGCCGAACATCTTGCCGTCGAGGTCGGCCTTGACAAAGCCGGTGGCGACCTCTTCCTTGACCCTCCAGTTGCGGTTGATCACGGTGCCAAACGTATTGGCGCGCAGGTTGTAGGTCGTGCCCAGTGCGCCGGTCGTCGGCTCCCACGACGCCACCGGGATGCCACCCGGCGTGATGGTGACGTCGGAGCCTGGGATCGCGATGCCGGAGAACGGACCAGTCGCGCCGGCGATCACCAGGAAGCCCTCTTGCGTGCTGGCCTGCTTGGTGCGCGTCAGCAGGTTGACACCGGTCTCCAAGCCGATGACCGGGCCCCAGCTCAGGTCCCGCTTGGCCGTCAGGCGCAGGGCATCGATCTTGTCGGAAATCTTCGGCGCCGACACATAACCGGCCTGCGGTGAGTTGGGGCCACCGCCCCAGCCCATGACGTCGGTCAGCTTCACAGCGTTGCGGTCGGCAAAATTGGTGTTCGACGTGAACGCCACCGAGCCATGGTTGCTGCCTGTGAAGCCGGTCCAGCTGATCGTGCCAGTGGCGCCGGGCACGGCGGCAATGCCGTCGCGATGCGCGGTGTTGCCGTTGCCGGTGAGGCCGCCGGTGGTCTCGAAGCGCGAGCCTTCCTTGATGACCTTGGACTGCGAAACGTCCCCGAGCAGCTTCCAGCCGCCCAGCGTCAGGCGTGAGTTCAGGCCCCAGGCGTTGAGGTCGTCTTCGGTCGCTTCGGCATGGTTGCGGATCACGCCCTTGAAATTGTCGATCGTGCCGCTGGTGGCGATCCCGCCGGCCACCGTAGCGTTGACCAGCGTCGGCGGGCTGCTGCGGTAGTTGTGCGGGTCAGAGTTGCCCCCGATGAAACCCTCGATACCCTTCTTGCGGAAGGCGTTCGTACCCTTGGATTTGAAGATGTCGAGCACCGTCTCGAAGTCCTTGTTGGGCTTCCACTGAAGTACCGTCATCAGGCCTTCACGGGTCTGCTTGGTGATCTCGACATCGCGGCCAAAACCGCCCGGCACACCCACCGCCGCGCCGTTGAATTGCAGCTCAGGCGTCCAGCCACCCCAGGTGTTGATCACGGGCTGGGCGGCGCCGTTCTCACGGAATTTGACAACTCCCAGCGCCACGCCAATCGTGCGGTTGGCGAACTGGTCGATGTAGGACAGCGACATGCGTTCGCCGGTGCCTTCGCCGTTGGGCACACCGTTGTCGATGCCGGTGCGCTGGCCGCGCCAGTTGACCGCCACGGCGCGCGAAGTCGCGCTCAGCGGGCGGATCGTGCGCAGGTCAATCGTCGACGACAGGCCCTGGCCCACCAGGCCGGCGTGCGGGGTCTTGTAGACGATCACGCTGTTGAGCAGCTCCGACGGGTAGAGGTCGAAGTCGACGCCGCGGCTGTCGCCCGACGAAGCCACTTCGCGGCCATTCAGCAAGCCGCCGTTGAAGTCGGGCGACATGCCGCGCACGCTGATGTTCTGTGCTTTACCGCCCTTGTTGCGCTGCGCAGCGACGCCCGGCAGGCGCGCCATCGACTCCGCAATCGACGGGTCGGGCAGCTTGCCCAAATCCTCGGAGGTGACCGCCTCGATGATGCTGTCGGCATCCTTCTTGGCCGCGATCGCGGATTCGACGGCGCGCCGGATGCCGGTCACCGTGATCGTCTGCGCCGCGTCGGCCGCGGGTGCTGCGGTCTGCGCCTGCGCGAAGGTCGGCGCGATCAGCGTCAGCACCGCGCCGGCGACGGCCGTCAGCGTACCGGCGCGCACAGCGGTACGCGGTGACGCCGTCGAGCAGCGTCGTTGATTGGAATTGCTCACCGGGAGTCTCCTAATGCACGAGGGGGGACGACATGTCCCGGTCGGCTGGCCATCAGGCGAGGCCGCCAGGATCTGGAATTGACCCCGATTTGTACCAAAACTAACTCCGCCGTAACTCTTGGGTAAACCCTGGGTGTTGCACATTGACGACCGGGTTTCCACTTACTTCTACCTGGGAAAGTCGCGCTTGTCAGCGGCCTGTCAGGCAGTGTGGCCGCAGCGGGCTGGAACTTCGATTTGTAGTCGAACTACACTTTGATGGCCTACCCGCTGCTGACCCGATCATGAAAACCACACACTGCTCACGCCAGATAGCCCGGCACGTCGCGGCCGCCGCGTCGGGTGCTGCCATTGCCTTCGCCGCGGCCGCCGCCGCAGCGTTTGCGGGCGCGGCGGCTGCGGCCGGTCCGGCGAAGCTGCATGTGCCTTCGCCCGACTGGCGCGACCAGGTTATCTATTTCGTGATGACCGACCGTTTTGCCGATGGCGACCGGCGCAACAACGACTTCGGCGCTGGCGAATTTGCCGCCGGCAGCAGCGCCAAATTCAACGGCGGCGACCTGCGCGGCCTGCGCTCGCGGTTGGACTACATCCGCGGCCTGGGCGCGACCGCGCTCTGGCTCACCCCGCCAGTGGCCAACCAGTGGACCGACCCGCTGGGTGGCTACACCGGCTACCACGGCTACTGGGCCGAGCACTTCGAAAAGGTCGACCGCCACCTCGGCACGCTGGCCGACTACCAGGCGCTTTCGCGCGCACTGCATGGCCGCGGCATGTATCTGGTGCAGGACGTCGTCGTCAACCACACCGGCAACTTCTTCGCCTACCGCGGCGGCTGGGATGCGGCCGACCCGGCGCGCTTTTATGTCACCAATGCCGGCGCCAAACCCGTCACCGCACCGAGCCAGGCGCCGTTCA
>JAYUSP010000133.1:0-7226 GCA_043755615.1 Betaproteobacteria bacterium | reverse complement strand
GCACGCCGACCCGGGCGTGGTCGAGCTGGCGCTTGTAGGCCGAAACCGAGTCGAGCGCTTTCAGATAGCTGTCCTTGTGCAGGGCGGCGATGCTGGCGCGCAGGCGTTCGTACACCGCTTCATCCGCAGCCGGGCCGAGCAGCGAACGCGCCACGGTCGGTGCGATGTCGGCCGGCGTCTTGCCGGCCAGCAGCGGGGCCTTGCGCAGACGCAGAAAATCGGCCACCCAACGCTCGTCGTGCTCGTCGCCAGGCCCTGAAGAGGTGTCGACCAGCACCGCGGAGCGCACCAGGTCGGGCCGGCGCAGCAGCAGATGCTGGGTGATCAACCCGCCCATCGACAGCCCCACCACATGGGCCCGCGCCGCGCCCAGGTGAGCCAGCACGCGGGCGATGTCCTCGACGACATCGTCGAAGTGGTACGGGCCCTCGTAGTCGTCGCTGTCGCCCCAGCCGCGCACATCCATCGCGCAGGCGTGGAAACGCGGCGCGAAGTGCTCGATCTGGTCGCGCCAGTTGCTGCGGTTGCCGCCGATGCCATGCAGGAACAGCAGCAGCGGGCCATCGCCGGAATGGTCGATGGCAATGTGGGGGGCCGGGCCGACCTTCTCGTTGAACACACTCGCGTTCATGGACTCTCCAGCGTGGCCCCGGTGGGCACATGTTCGGCCGTGCGCTGCACTTGCGTTCGCAGCCAGACACTGCGGCCGGTGGCCTGGAACGCAAACGAGCGCAACCAGGCCGGCCACAGCGTGGTGGCCGAGTAGCGGCGCGACCAGCGCTGCGTGTGTTCCGTCAGCGCGCGCTCGCGGCGCTCCCAGCGCACCAGCGCGGCGGGGATGTCCGGAGCCTCAGCCACCTCCAGCGCCATCGAGAGCGCATTCATCATCGCGCAGCCGCCGCCTTGGCCCAGGTTGGGCGGCATGGCGTGCGCGGCGTCGCCCAGTACGACCGCACGGCCGACCGACCACTGCGGCAAGCGCAGCACCTGGAACTGCACCCACTTCACGCGTTCCCAGTCGGCGCTCTGGCGCATGCGCTCGAAGTGGGGTGCGAGCGTGGGGAAGGCTGCGGCCCAGCTTGCGGCATCCAGCGGCACGGCGCGCCCCTGTGCATCGGTCGCCAGGCAACTCATCGCGATGTAGATCTGTTCGGTCGCGCAGGCGTTCCAGATCACCCGCCGCGAACCCGACCAGTACTCGATGGCCGGCGCGCCGCGTTCCAGGTCAGCCGGGCGTTCGCCCGGGGGCAGCGGCATCACCAGCCGCATCGCGCCGTCGGGCAGCAGCGTTCGTTCGGCACGCAGGCCGAGCGCGTCGCGCACCCGCGAGTTCACGCCGTCGGCACCGACCACGAGATCGGCTTCGAGCTGGCGGCCGTCGCCCAGCACCAGGCCGCCCTCGGCGGTGGCACCCGACACCTCGGAGTCGACCACCATCTCGACACCGCGCTCGCGCGCGGCATCGGCCAACACGTTGACGAGGTGCTGGCGCGAGATGCGGTAGGTGAGCTTGGCCGGCGTCTGCGAAGTGAGCGTCCCGCGGGCATCACGCGTCTCCAGGTGCGACACGCGCACCGAGCCGGCGCGCACGGCGTCGAACAGGCCCAGCGCCTTCAGCACCAGGATGCCGTTGCGATGGACCGCGATGCCGAAGCCCTCCGCCCGCACGAAGGGCGTGCGCTCGTGCACGCGCACGCTCCAGCCGCGTTCGGCCAGGCCGATGGCGGCCACCAGCCCGGCAAAGCCGGCACCGGCGATCTCGGCGTGACGCGCCATCGTCCTGGGTTTCGGTTCGACGTCGGTTCGGGTGCGCGCTCAGGCCCTGTAGCTCATGACCTCGTCGCGGAACGACTTCAGCGCGGCCGGACCGTCGATGCCCGCGGCTTTGGCCTTCGCAAGCCAGGTGTCGTCGACGAAGTCGAAGCCGTTGGCGATCTCGGCGCGGAAGGCGGGTGAAGCCTCTTCCACCGCGATGCGGCCGGCGGTGCGGGCCTGAAAGGACTTGTCGTCCTCGTCGAGGAAGACACGGCCGGCCTGGCGCGCGAAGGTCTCGCCGCACAACGCCATGATCGCGTTGCGGTCGACGGCGGCGAGGGTGTTCCACTTCGCCTGGTTGACGACGATGAAGAAGGTGCCGTACAGCGTGGCGCCGGGGATGCGCGTCTGGTGCTTGACGAGTTCTTCGGCGCGCCAGGCGGCCACCGAGGTGTTGGTGGCCATAACACCATCGACCACGCCCTTGCTCAGCGTGTCGTAGAACTCGGTCACGCCCTTGACGACCGGCACCGCGCCCATCCCGGTCGCCCATTGCGCGCCCGTGGTGTTGGGGGCGAGCAGCTTCAGCCCCTTGAGATCGGCCGCTGTGCGCAGCGGTTTCTCGCGCGAGAACAGGTGCATCGAGCCCGAGGTGTGCAGCACCAGAAGTTGCGTGCCTTCGTGCTCGTTGAGCTTGGCGAGGTACCGCTCGTGCAGCCGCCACAGCGCCACCGACATGGCCTCCGGCGTGGTGGGCTGCACGAAGGGCACCTCGGTCACCTGCGTCAGCGCAAAGCGCCCCGGGATCAGACCATGGTTGCCCGCCGCGATGTCGGCGATGCCGTTGCGCGCGATGTCGAAGGCGCGCGGCATCGGGCCGAGAGGGGCGGTGGTGAACTCGATCTTCACCCGGCCCGCGGTGGCCTTGTCGACGTTGGCCGCCCACGGCTCGAGGATGCGGCGGTGATAGAAGTGGGTCTTGGGCGTGAAGAGGTTGAAGCGCAACGACTGCGCTTCCTGGGCGCGCGCGAGGCCCGGGATCGCCAGCGAAGCCGCCAGCATTGGCGATGTCGCGAGGATCCGGGTGAGGCGGCGGCGGGTGCGATCCATGCGATGGTCTCCTCGGGAGTTGACGGAAAGAAATGACTTCAAGCCAGGTCGCCTTGCAGGACGCCCGCGCGCACGACGGCTTCGTCGTCGAGCCAGACGTCGCAATGGCGGATAGGCAGGTCGAAGTGGCCGAGCGTGTAGCGCCCGGCGAACTCGTTGGCGCCGGTGGAATACAGGAAGTTGCCGCCGTAGGCGCGCTGCTCCACGCCGTTGTGGTCGCCGCGGTCGTACATCGTCATCGAGTCCCAGCGCGCGCCGACGTTGAGGCCGAAGCCCACGTGTGAGGTGGCATAGGCGTTGCGGTCGCCCCAGGAGGCGAAGTAGCTGCGCATCAGCTCGGCGTCGAAGCCATCGCCCTCGACGCGCGTGATGTAGTCGTTCTCGATCACGAGCCTCACCGGCGTCTCGAGGTAGCGCTTGAAGGTGAGGTTGATGTCGCCGCGGTCCATCACCAGCGTGCCATGGATCGAACCGGCCTTCGGGAAACACGCGACCAGGCCGCCGGGCCAGTGGTCCATGCCGCCCGCCTGGTCGATCGCGCCCCAGCCGCCGCCGGCCGGCACGCCGGCGATGTCGATGTGCAGGTCGGTGCCGGCCCGCGAAGATACGCGCATCGTGCGCGCCGCCTGGAGCTTGGCCAGCGCGCGCCCATAGCGCTCCTTGACCTTCGGGTCCGGCGCGCAGCGCTCCAGGATCTCGGGGTGCTCGTTGCTGATGTAGAGCACGCGGCTGCCGGCTTGCAGGATGCGCGGCAACTCGATCGAATGCATCATGCCCTCGACCGAGCAGTCGACCACGAGACCCGAGGCCGAGAGCGCGGCGATGATGGCTTCGTTGCCACCGATGGCCACCGAGCAACCGGTGGAGCGGATCGGCACCCCGGCTGTCTGCGCGGGCGTCGGCGCCACGACGTGGAACGGACGGGCTCCCAGGCGCAGCAGCGCCAGCTCGGCCAGGTGCACGTTGACCGCACGCGAGAGCGTCTCGGAGAAGATCGCAACCAGTTCTCCCTGCTTCACCCCACACAGCTCGAAGGTGCGCGTGAAGCAGTCGATCCATTTGCCTTCGATGCGCTCGGACAGCATGACGATGCGCCTTTCCTGAATAGGGGCCTTCACCCCGGATCCGCCGGGATGACCCGGCGAAGACGCGCATCTTGCGTGTCGACGGCGCTTGGATCAATCAACGAAGACTGGATTTAAGATAACGCAACGTTATGCCGGCGAGGTGCCGGCCAAAGGTAGTGGATGAGCCTGGATCTCCGGCAGGTGCAGTACTTTCTCTCGGTGGCGCAGCATGGCTCGCTCGGCCGGGCGGCCGAGGACCTGGGCGTCTCGCAGCCGGCACTGAGCACCGGTCTGCAACGGCTGGAGAAGCGGCTGGACGCGCGGCTGTTCGAGCGCAACCGGCGCGGCTCGACACTGACGGAATTCGGCGCCGCGTTCTTGCCGCACGCGCGCGCGATGGCGGCCTCGGCGCGCCAGGCCGAAGCCGACTTCGACGCGCTGCGGGCGTCGCCTCGGGCCCGCGTGGCGGTTGGCTGCGGACCCAGCCTCGCGGCACAGTTGGTGCCGGAGGCGATCGTGCGGCTGCGCGCGCTGCGCGTGGTGGCCACGGTCAGGGTCGTCGAGGGAACCCTGGACGCGCTGCTGCCGCTGCTGGAGCGCGGAGACCTCGACTTCGCCGTCGGCACCGTCTCCGAAGAGCTTGAGTTGCGCGGCCTCGCCGGCAAGGTGCTGCTGCGCGACCCGGTGGGCGTGGTGGCCGCGCGCAGCCACCCGCTGGCGGCCCGGCGCAGCCTGACACTGGCCGCCTGCCTGGAGTCGCCGTGGGTGCTGCCGCCGCGCGGCGACCGGCTGCGCGGCTGGCTGGCCGAGCGCTTCGTCGAGCGCGGCCTTCGTCCCCCGGAGCCGGCGGTGGAGACCGGCTCGATCACTGTGATGCGAAGCCTGCTCGCGCGCGACGGCTTCCTGGGCGTGATGCCGCTGCAGCTGGCGGGCGACGAGTTCGGTGCGTTGGGGCTGCAGGCGCTGCGTTTGTCGGATGCGCAGTGGGAGCGCTCGGTGAGCGTGGTGCACCGCCACGGCGCCGAGCTGTCCATCGCGGCGCGCCGGTTCGCGCAGTGCCTGGAGCGGGCGGCGGCGCGGTAGGTGGCCGCGGCGCGAAGCGCTTGCGATGACAACCTGCGTCCGCAGGTCTGGTTTGGCGAGCCAGCCGAGATGGATTCACGCCTGGTCGCGCAGTCCGGCGTGACCCAGGCGACCCTTTTCCGCGACTTCGACGGCCTGGCGCGTTCGACGGCCTATGAGCCAGAAGTGGTGTCGGGCCGGCTGGTGCGATGACCATCGCACGCGGCATATCGACTGCTGCTGCGCCGCGATCAGCGGCCCAGGTCAGCGGAGATGACTCACCGCCGACGCGCCGACCAACGCAGCCGGGTGCGCTGCCCGGGCAGACTCAGAAACTCTCAGACTCTGATGGGTGAAAGCGCTGGCCACAGCGCCTGCCAGTCGCCGCTCTCGGGCAGCACGTAGATCACGCCGGCTCGGCGGCCCAGCAGGGGCTGGACCACCGCGTCGAAAAAGTCTTCGGGCACCACAACGCAGCCGTCCGACAGGCGCCGCTCGCCAACATTCGGGGAACGCAGCGCGCTCAAGCGCAAGGCGCGCGCCGCGCCCGGGCGCAGCCGGTGGATCGAGAAGGCGTTGGCATAGTCGGCCCAGACGATCGGCTCGCCGGCGTGGTTGCGGCCAGGCTCGCTGGCGAAGCGGCCGGCCGGCGTCGTGTGGTCGCCGCTGCGCAGCCCGCGTGCCTGCGTGCGCTCGCCGACACCGGGCACGGTGTGGTCACCCAGGCTGCGCCCCAGCAACACGGCCGAACTGCCGGCAAGCGTGCCGTCGCCACGATAGACCGCGATGGTCGCGGCGCGCTTGTCGACAATGGCAAAAGGTCGGCCGCGGTGGTCGGCCGCTTCGAGCACCCGGCGCGTCAACTCATCGGCGGGCAGCGCGGCCGGCACGGCCCACGCCGCACCGCCGATGCACAGCAGAATCCAGCCCAAGAATGCACAACGCCGCATCGCTCCCGCCCGATTTCAGACAACGTCGAATCGTAGGAGGGCCGGCCGCGTCGGCCGTACGGGTCTCCGGCAAGGGCTGTGACGGATTGCCGGTTCTGCGGACTCAGAGTCTGAGAGTTTTCGCGCGTACCGGGTGCGAGCATCGCCGGCACGGGAGCGGCCCGGCTGCGATTACGGAGGTCGTGTGCACTCCGGCTCACTGAGCGACGGCAGCACCATGCCGCGGCATTCACCGAAGCCGATGCGTGCCGCGCCCGGCCGCTCGCAATGCCCCGACAGGATCACACAGTCGCCGTCGTGCAAAAAGGCCCGCTGCTCGCCGTTGTCCAGCGTCAGCGGCTCGCGGCCGCCGCGCGTGAGTTCGATGATCGCACCGGCCTCGGCCGGGGTCGGCCCGCTGATGGTGCCGGTGCCGACCAGGTCACCCGGTTGCAGGTTGCAGCCACCGACAGTGTGCTGCGTGAGCATCTGCGCGATGGTCCAGTACTGGTGACGAAAACTTGTCGCCGTGATCAGCGTGCCGGCCTGGCCCGCGTCGCGGTGGCGCCGGGTCTGGATATGCACCTCGAGCTGGATGTCCAACACGCCATGTGCGCGGTTGTCGGCATGGTCGAGGTAGGTCAGCGGCTGCGGCTCATTCGCTGGCCGCGTGAAGGGCAAACGGTAGGGCGCCAGCGCCTCGGCAGTGACGATCCACGGCGACAGGCTGGTGCAGAAATTCTTGCCCAGAAACGGCCCGAGTGGCGCCATCTCCCAGAACTGGATATCGCGCGCCGACCAATCGTTGAGCAAGCAGATGCCGAAGATGTGGTCGTCGGCATGCTGCAACGGGATCGGCACGCCAAGGGGGTTGCCGGGGCCGACAAAAACGCCGAGTTCGAGCTCGAAGTCGAGCCGCTGGCAAGGGCCGAATATGGGCGACGCGGCGCCGGGCGGCATCGCCTGCCCCTGCGGCCGCACGAACGGCGTGCCGCTGATGACGACACTCGACGCACGGCCGTGGTAGGCGATCGGCAGCCACTGGAAGTTGGCGGTCAGCGGATCGTCGGGCCGCGCGATGCGACCGACGTTGCGTGCATGGTGGATCGATGTATAGAAATCGGTGTAGTCGCCGATGTCTGTGGGCAGGCGGAACTCGACGGCGTTGATGGGCAACAGGGTGGCACGCGCAGTCGCCTGCTGCGCCGCTGATGCGCCGGCTTCGAGCAGCGCAAACAGGCCCCGCCGCAGCGCAGACCAGGCGGCCGGGCCGGCGGCCATCAGGTCGTTGAGTGTTGCTGCC
>JAYUSP010000132.1:0-7235 GCA_043755615.1 Betaproteobacteria bacterium | reverse complement strand
ATCTGGGCAACGGCCGCCACTTCGCAAAGTGGAGCGATCCGTTCCCGAAACCGAGTTATCTCTTCGCGCTCGTCGCTGCCGACCTCGTCGTGCGCGAGCAGCGCATCCGCACCCGCGCCGGCCGCGACCATCTGCTGCAAATCTACGTTCGCCGCGGCGACCTCGGCAAGACCGAACATGCGATGAACTCGCTGGTCGCCTCGCTGGTCTGGGACGAAGCCCGCTTCGGCCTGGCACTCGATCTCGAGCGTTTCATGATCGTCGCGGTGCCTGACTTCAACATGGGCGCGATGGAAAACAAGGGCCTGAACCTGTTCAACACGGCCTATGTGCTGGCCAGCGCGGCGACCGCCACCGATGACGACTTTGCCGGCATCGAGTCGGTGGTCGCGCATGAATATTTCCACAACTGGACCGGCAACCGCGTCACCTGCCGCGACTGGTTCCAGCTCTCGCTGAAAGAAGGCCTGACAGTCTTTCGCGACCAGGAATTCAGCATGGACATGGCCGGCAGCGCGTCGGCCCGCGCCGTCAAGCGGATCCAGGATGTGCGCAATCTGCGGGCGATCCAGTTCCCCGAAGACGCCGGCACGATGGCCCATCCGGTGCGACCCGAGAGCTACTCGGCGATCGACAATTTTTATACGCCGACGGTTTACGAAAAGGGCGCCGAGGTGGTGCGCATGATGCACACCCTGGTCGGCCGCGAAGGTTTTGCACGTGGCCTCGCGCTGTACTTTCAGCGCCACGACGGCCAGGCTGTGACCTGCGACGATTTTGCGCAGGCGATTGCCGACGCCAACCCCGGCAGCGCGCTGAAGCCCCGGCTCGATGCCTTCAAACATTGGTACACGCAGGCCGGCACGCCGCGGGTCAGCGCACGCGGCCGGTACGACGCCGCGGCGCAGACCTGGACCCTGACCCTGGCCCAACAATGCCCGGCCTCACCGGGACAAATGCTCAAGGAGCCGTTTGTGATCCCGGTGCTCGTCGGCCTGCTCGACCGCGACGGCACCGCGCTGGTCTTGACGATCGAAGGCGATGCCACGCCGGCCGCGGCCGAGCGCCTGCTGCTGCTCGACGATGTGCAGCGCAGTTTTGTCTTCACCGGCGTCGCCTCTGCGCCAGTGCCGTCGCTGCTGCGCGGGTTCAGCGCGCCGGTGCGGCTGAATGACGGCCTCATCGACGCCGACCTGCTGGTGCTGCTGCGCAGCGACAGCGACGCTTTCAACCGCTGGGAAGCCGGCCAGCGCCTGCTGCTGGCGCGCCTGCTCGATGCGCTGCAAAGCGGCACGCTGCCAACGCTCGACACCAGCCTGGCGCAAGCGCTGCAAGGTGTGCTGCGGCACCCGACACTCGACCCGGCGCTCAAGGAATTGCTCCTCACGCTGCCCGAAGAGGCTTACGTCGCCGAGCAGGTCGACAGCGTAGACCCGCAGCGCATCCACGCCGTGCGCGAATCGCTGCGTTCACAACTCGCGGCCGTGTTGCAAGCCGACTGGGCCTGGGCCTACGAGGCGCACCAGCCGGCCACCGGCTACGACCCCGGCCCGGCACAGGCCGGCGCGCGTGCGCTGGCGAACCTGGCGCTGTCGATGTTGTGCCTGCATGCGGTGCAGCAGCGTGACCCGGTCTGGCCCGGGCGCGCCTACCAGCGTGTCAAGCATGCCAGCAACATGACCGACCGCCTGGGCGCGCTGGCCGCGCTGGTGAATGCCCACGCCGACCTCGCCGAACTGGCGCTGGTGCACTTTCACGGCCTGGTTCGCGACGAACCGCTGGCACTGGACAAGTGGTTCAAGCTGCAAGCCCGCGCCTGCGAGCCGGTGGGCGCCCAAGCCGGCGCGGCTTTCACACGCGCCAGGGCGCTCTTGCAGCATCCGGATTTTTCGCGGAGCAACCCGAACCGCGCGCGCAGCCTGTTGTTTGCGCTGTGCACCAGCAACCCGGCCGCCTTCCACCGCGCCGACGCCGCGGGCTATGTTTTCTGGGCCGAGCAGGTGATCGAAATCGACGCCATCAATCCCAGCCTCGGTGCGCGCCTGGCGCGTGCGCTCGACCGCTGGCCGCACCTGGCCGAGCCATGGCGCAGCGCGGCCCGCGAAGCCATCGCCCGTGTGGCCGCGCGGCCGGACTTGAGCGACGACACCCGCGAGATCGTCGACAAGGCGTTGCAGCAGTAACGCGGCTCAACTGGCGACGCGCTCGATTTCTGAGCGTGCCACCAGTTCAAGAAACGCCACTGAGGGCAGCGCCGGGCTGCAAAGGAAACCCTGGAAGCAGTCGCAGTCGATGGCCGCCAGCGCCAGCCGCTGTTCGTCGCACTCGACCCCTTCGGCAACCACACGCATGCCCAGGCTGTGCCCGAGCACGACGAGCGCACGCGCGATCGCCGAGTCGGTTCGGTCATGCGGCATGCCGCTGATGAACGAACGGTCGATCTTCATCTCCTGCACCGGAAACTGCTTGAGGTAACTCATCGACGAGTAGCCGGTGCCGAAGTCGTCGATCGACAGCTCGACACCCAAGGCACGCAAGTCGTGCAGCCGCGCCGCGGTGGCGTCGACGCAGTCCATCAACATGCTTTCGGTCAACTCCAGAACGAGCTGGCCCGGCGCGATCGCGTAACGCTGCATGGCCGCGCGCACCACCCCCGCCAGCGCGTCAGACGCCAGGTTGTGGCGCGCAATATTCACCGCCACCGGCAGCGTGCAGCCCTGTTCATCACGCCAGGCGGCCATCTGCTCGCAGGCCTTGTGGACCACCCACTCGCCAATCTCGACGATGAAACCCGCCTCTTCGGCGATCGGGATGAAGCGGCCCGGCGGCACGAGGCCAAGCTCTGGATGCTGCCAGCGCAGCAGTGCCTCGGCGCCGACGATGCGGCCGCTGGCGAGATCGACCTTCGGCTGGTAGTGCAGCACAAACTCGTTGCGCTCCAGCGCCAGCCGCAACTGGGTTTCGAGCAGCAGCCGCTCCAGCGACACATTGTTCAGCTTGGCGCTGTAGTACTGGAAGGTATTGCGGCCGACACTCTTGGCATGCTGCATCGCCACGCCGGCGTTGCGCATCAGCGTCGGGCCGTCGTCGCCGTCATCAGGACACACCGCGATGCCGATGCTGGCGGTGATCAAGAGGTCGCGGCCCTCGATGTCGATCGGCTTTTTCAACGCCGCCAGGATCTGGCGCGACAGGCGCGCCGGTGCCTCGGCGTCGCTGACGGCCGGCAGCAGCACCGCAAATTCATCACCGCCCAGGCGCGCCAGCAGCGCGCCGTCGACAGCCCGGTTGCCGATCAGGCCGCGCTGGCTGCGTGTGCACAGGCGCAGCCGCTCGGCCACCGCCGCCAGCAGCGCGTCGCCGGCGGCGTGACCGAGGGTGTCGTTGAGCTGGCGAAAGCGGTCCAGGTTGAGCTGCACCAGGGCCAGCTTCGACCGCGCCGCGCGCCCGCGTGCCAACGCCGCATCGAGCTGTTCGACAAAAACGCGCCGGTTCGGCAGCCCGGTCAGCGGGTCGTCATTGGCCAGGCGGTCCTGGTAGATCTTGAATGCCAGGCTGTTGCGCACGCGAATGCGCAGTTCGCTGGCGTCGACCGGCTTGGCCAGGAACTCGGTGGCGCCGAGCTCAAGCGCGCGCAGCTTGCTGCGTGCATCGCTCGACGCCGTCAGCACGATGACCGGCGTGTAGCGCAGCGCCTCATCAGCGCGAATCTGTTCGAGCAGCTCGAAGCCGTTCAGCCCGGGCATCATCAGGTCGAGCAGGATCAAACCCGGCCGGTAGGCCAGCGCCGCACCCAGCGCCTGGCGCGGGTCGTTCACCGCCACGAAGTGCCGATAGCCGGCTTCTTCGAGGTAGGTCTGGATGACCTCGGTCATCATCGGTTCGTCATCGACCATCAGGATCGTGACCTCGCCGAGATCCGTCGCACCGCGCTCCGGTGCCGCACCAACCGGCTCGAAATCGGTGTCCAGGGGTTCGTACAGGTCCGACATCAGCGGCTCCTCAGTTCAAGCGTGCAGCAGCCGGCAGCGCCGGTGCCAGCGCCGGTGCAACAAGGTCTTCGTCAGGCACGACCAGGCGCTTGGCCATCGATTGCAGGGTGCGCAGCCCGGCCTCGAGATCGCTCAGGCGACCCGCCAGCGCGTGCTGCTCGAATTCGCGCGCGGGCTCGAAAAATTCGTCGAAGCCGACCGTGCCGCCAGCCCCCTTGAGCCAGTGCGCTAGTTCGGCCAGCTCGTTGAGCTGGCGCGCGGCAAGGGCCTCCTGCATCAGTTGCAGTTTCTGCGGCAGCACCTGCGCAAAACTGCGCACGACGCGCGCCAGTTTCGGGTGCGCTTGCAGCCGCGAGCGGATTGGCGCGCTGGCTTCGTCTTGATGCGACGCCGAGTTCGCCTCGCTTGCCGTGGTGGCCACCGTCACCAGCCGCGCTGCGCGCGCAGGCGGCGCCACCTGACGAGCGACCAGGTACTGCGCCAGCCCGGCCAGCAGCGCGTCGATATCCACCGGCTTGGTCTGGAAGCCGCTGAATCCCGCGTCCTGGATTTCCTGCTCGAAACCCTTCATCGCATTAGCTGTCAAGGCCAGCACCGGCAGCGTGCAACCACGGTCGCGCAAGGCCCGGGTGGCGGCATAACCGTTCATCACCGGCATCTGCACGTCCATCAGCACCAGCGCCGGCGCGTGGCGGGCCACGGCTTCGAGCGCGACAGCGCCATTTTCTGCCTCGATCACCGACAGGCCCGCCGACTCCAGCACCAGGCGCACCAACTCGCGGTTCTCGGCGCCATCGTCGACGACGAGCACCGTCGCCGGCTCGAACACCCAGCGCAGCGCAGCGCCAGCGAGCGCGACCTTCGCCGCCGCATGCAGCGCCGCGGGTTCGAGCCAGACCGCGTTGTCGTCAACCGGGCCCGCGGCGATCGTGATGTGGAAGGTGCTGCCCTGCCCGGCCAAGCTGGTGGCGACGACGTCACCGCCGAGCGCGCGCGCAAAGCGCCGGCTGATTGCCAGGCCGAGGCCGGTGCCGCCGAACTGGCGCGTCGTCGAAACCTCGGCCTGCACGAAGGGCTCGAAGATCGCTTCGAGCCGGTCGCTCGGGATGCCGATGCCAGTGTCGCTGATATCGATGCACAGCCGCTGCGTTGTTGCGTTAGCCGTTGTCGCATCGGCCAGGTACACCGACACCGTGACCTGCCCGCGGCTGGTGAACTTGAGCGCATTGCTGGTCAGGTTGGTGACGATCTGGCGCAAGCGCGCCGCGTCGGTCTGCAGCGTTGCGGGCAGCGCGCGCGGGAACTCGAGCTTCAGGCCGACGCCTTTTTCGTCGCCGCGCAGACGCATGATGTCAACAACTTCGCGCACCACCTCGTGCACCGGGCAGGCAATCGATTCGACCTCCAGGCGCCCGGCCTCGACCTTGGACAGGTCGAGGATGTCGTTGATCAACGCCAGCAGGTGGCGGCCGCTGCCCAGGATCGTATCCAGGTGCCGTTGTGCATCTCGCGAGTCTTGCTGCCAGCCGCGGCGCAGCAGTTCGGTGAAGCCCAGGATCGCATTCATCGGGGTCCGGATCTCGTGGCTCATATTGGCCAGGAAGTCACTCTTCGCGCGGTTGGCGGCCTCGGCCTCGTCGCGCGCCAGGCGGAGCTGGATTTCCTGCTCTTCGAGGGTCGTCACATCGTCCAGGCTGACGAGCATGCCCGCCGCCTTGCCGCCAGCGCCGGGCACCGGCGAGCCGTTGACCATGAAGCTGCGGCGTTTGCCCTGCGCGTCATGCAGGTACAGCAGCACATTGCGGCAGGCGCGGCCGTCGGTTTCGAGGCAGGCCCAGGGCGTGTCGCTGGCCGCTGCACCGTCAGGCTGGGTCCAGCCGAGCTGCGCTGCGTCGCGGCCGACGAGCGAGTCGGCACCACCGCCCACCACGGTCATGAAAGCCGTATTGGCGAGCACGACGCGGCCCTTGGGGTCGAGCACCAGCAGGCCTTCGGCCAACGTGTCGAACGCCGTGCGCACCCGGCCCGGGATCACCCGCGACGGGTCGAGGTGGCGCAGCATGCGGCGCAGGTAAAAGTAGAACAGCACGAAACTGCCCAGGCCGGTCAGCGCCACCAGCAGCGCGGGCGAGCCGCGGTGCAGCGACATCACACCGGCACCTTCGATCGGCGCGAAGTGCAGCTCGGCATGGCCCCAGGTGGTGCCGTCGCGCAGCAGTGGCACCCTGACATGGGTTTCGGTCGACGCCGCATCGGCAGCGACGTCAAAAACATGCGCAGGCGCCTGCCCCGGCGGCGCCATGGCGCTGGTTTGCACGGCGAGCTGGCCATCGGAGGCCCGCAAGCCGATCGAAAGCAACTCGGGGTTGCGGCTGACGACAAAGCCGAGCACCTGCTGGAGCTTGGCGCGTTGCGTGTCGTGAACGCCGTTCGCGTCAGCCGCATCGTCGGACTCCGGCGCGACGGATTCGTCGGCCAGCAGCGCCGTGGCGGCAATCCCCACTGCTTCGGCCAGCGATGTGCGGCCGGCGCGCAGGGCACCCTCACGGTCCGGCAGCAAGCCGGCAAAGAGCGCCATGAGCAGCAGCGTGACGACCAGCGACGCCAGTCCCAGCGCAAGGTGAAAACGCGACGAGAGGAGGTTCTTCTTCATGCCGATGGCTCCGGTTTCGTAGCCGGCGCGAGCAGCCGGCGGGCACGGCTGAAGAGGCGCTCCAGCGGGTCGCTCTCGTTGGCGTCGCGGTCGGCGTCGTTGTCGCCGGCATCGTCACCGGCACCGTCCTCGGTGCGCCGCATCTGCGCCAGCACCGGCAGCGGGTCGATGCTCGCCCAGGCCGGCACCGACGACATCAGGCTGGCCACCAGCACACCACCGCGCGCGAGCCACAGCACATAACCCACCGACAGGCCGCTGGACACCAGCGCGGTGGTGGCCAGGCTCAACTGTGCCGGCGCCGTCTCCTCGTTCATCTGGCGGCGGACTTCGTCCAGCGCCTGCGCAAAGGTGGCGCGGCTGCCATCAGCGCCAAAGTAGTCAAAGGCGATTCGCTGCACCGCTGCCGCGGCCTCGTCACCGGGCAGTGCCAAGACAATTTGCGCGGCGCCCCAGTACGTGGCGGCGGCACCGGCGCCGCTGCCCGCGCCGCGCAAGCCAGCCACCGCTGCGGCCGCCATGTTGGCGCCTTGTGTCGACGCCGTTGATGCCGGACGCAGCGCCGGGTCGTACAGCGGCAGCGTGGCTTC
>JAYUSP010000131.1:0-2500 GCA_043755615.1 Betaproteobacteria bacterium | reverse complement strand
CCTTGGCAACGTTGCTCACGTTCCAGCGGTGCTGCGCCAGCATCTGCAGCAGCACCAGCCGCTCGTTGGCCTGGATCGGATTCAGTTTGACGGGGCATATCGCATTGTCGCCGTGGCCCTGTTCGGGTGGCCCGGACGGTTGCAGGGCAGCCCGCCCCTGCGCGCCGGGCGTGTCGCTCGCCCCGTGCTGCGCGGCAGGCAGCGCCAGGCGGGTCGGCGCCAGCGCCACGTCGGCAATCGACGGCAGGTGCGCGCGGGTGATGACGCCGCCATCGGCCAAGGCGGCCGCGGTGCGCAGCACATGCCCCAACTGGCGGATGTTGCCGGGCCAGGGGTGTTCCATCAGCAAGCGTTCGGCCTCGAGGCTCAGGTCTGCGTCGACCCCGCCTTCGGCGGCCAGAACGGCGCGGATCAGATGGCGCTTGTCGCTGCGATCGCGCAGCGCGGGCAACTGCATCTCGATGCCGGCCAGCCGGTAGTACAGGTCTTCGCGGAACCGGCCGTCGCGCACGAGAGACGGCAGGTGGCGATGGCTCGCGCTGACGAGCTGGAAGTCGACGGCGTGGGTTTCCTCGGTGCCCAGCGGGGTCACGCGGCGCTCGTCGAGCACCCGCAGCAGCCGCGCCTGCAGCTCGATCGGCATGTCGGCGATTTCGTCGAGAAACAGGGTGCCGCCGTCGGCCTGGAGGATCTTGCCGCGGCGTCCGGTGCGCTGGGCGCCGGTGAAGGCGCCGGCCCGGTAGCCGAACAGTTCGGACTCGATCAGCGACTCGGGCAGGCTCGCGCAGTTGATCGCGACGAACTCGCCGGCGGCGTGCGGGCTGACAGCGTGCAAAGCTCGGGCGAAGACCTCCTTGCCCGACCCGGTTTCACCGCACAGCAGCACCGGCGTGCGCCGGGCGATCACGCGACGCGCGGTGTCCAGCTGCGCTGCGATCCGCGGGTCTTCGAAGACCGATTCCACGGCGCCAGCCACCGCCGCAGCGGGCCGCGGCGTCGGCCGCGCGGTAGGCTTGAACGCGAGCGCCATCGGCGCCGTGGCCGCAGGCAACGCCAGCCGGGGCGCCTCGGCCTGCGAAGCCGGTTGCCTGGCGACCGCGAAAAATCGCAGGGCTGCGTTGGCCCGATAGGTCACGACAGGGTGAAACGACGACGAGGCGCTGCGCTGGAGCATGTCGGCCAGCGAGGTCTGGAACAAATCTTCGATGCGGCGCGAGAGCACCTCGTCGACCGACTGCAGCCCGAGCTGGAACAGCGCACTGCGATTGGCCGCGAGGATGCGCCCGTCGTCGCCGACCGCGAGCTTGCCTTCGTGCAACGTGTAGACGAATTCCGGCCGGCTGTGGAAATGCAGCGGATGCGCGGTGCGGAACTGCTGGTCGATCAAGCGGTTCTCGATCATCCGCGCGGTCATTCCAAGCAACACCAGCAGGTGCTGCTGCATCAGGCTGGAGCGGCTGCTCACGTCGAGCACCGCGACGATCTGGCCCGACGGCGCGTACACCGGCACCGCCGAACAGGTGAGCTGGGTGAACTGGGTGAAGAAGTGGTCCTCGCGACGCACCGCCACCGGGCCGGCCGCGGCCAGGCAGGTTCCCATGCCGTTGGTGCCGGCGGCGGCTTCGCTCCACAGGCCGCCGGCCCGCAGACCCAGCGGCGCCACCTCGGCGGCGAACTCGGGCGCCGAGACCATGTGGACGATCACGCCGTCGGTGTCGGTCAAAACCACGGCCGAGTCGACATCGGCGAGCTGCTGGTACAGCGTCGTCATCTCGTAGCGCGCGCAGTCGATCACGTCGGCATGGCGGGCCCGCCGCTCCTCGAGCTCGACCCGCGCGATCACGGTCGGCTCACGCCGCTTGTCCGGGTGCAGCCGGTATTCGTTCAGGCACCGGCTCCAAGAGCGCATGACCAGATCGTTGGTCTGGTCCTGAAAACCGCCGCGCACGACATCCAGCACATGGTCGGCGTGCCGATCCTCGGGCCGGATTGCCGGTACAGCTTTGCGCAGCGTCAGCGACATCGGTGTTCTCCCGTCGGATCCTGCTGTCAGCATGGCAGCGGACTCTTGATTCTGGTGTGTCGCGCCCCCAGGCGCACCCGGTGAAACACGGGTTGCGCAGCGCACGCTGCCTGCCGTTTCGCAGCAGCCGTTCGGCCAGATCGTCAATGTTGGCCTGTGTTTTGCAGACCCGGGGCACTGGCGCGGACGGATATATTCGACGACAGCATGGACCTCTTTACACCCCTCTGCACCGGAGAACGCGTTGAACATCAGACTGCCGAACCCGCCCGCCCTGCCCGGCTCACAACAGGCGCACGACGCACCCTCGCTGGCTGCGGCGCTGGACCTGATCTTCATCGAAGGATTCGAGGGCCAGACCGTGATCGGCATCCACGAGACCGAGTTGCACCGCCCTCAACCGCTGGTCATCGACGTGCACGCCGGCCTGGCGCGCGCCCGCGCCTGCGACACCGATCGCATCCAGGACACGATCGA
>JAYUSP010000130.1:0-2505 GCA_043755615.1 Betaproteobacteria bacterium | reverse complement strand
ACACCGGCATCGGCCAGGTGGTCGACATCGGCCTCTACGAGTCGGTGTTCAGAATTCTCGACGAGCTCGCGCCGGCCTACCACTACAAGGGCACGGTGCGCCAGCGCATGGGGCCGGGCACGGTCAATGTCGTTCCACACAGCCATTATCCGACCAGCGACGGGCGCTGGATCGCGATCGCCTGCACCAGCGACAAGATCTTCGCGCGCTTGGCCTACGTGATGGGCTGCCCCGAGGTGGCCGGCGACGGCAAGTGGGGCAGGGTGGCGCAGCGCGAAGCCGGGCGGGAAGCCGTCGACGCCTGGGTCGGCGCATGGACCGGCCGGCATACGCGCGAACAGGTGCTGGCGCTGTGCAACGCGGGCGAGGTGCCGTGCGGGCCGCTGTACGCAATTGACGAGATCTTCGAGGACCCGCAATATCGGGCGCGCGGCAACATCGCGTTCATCACCGAGCCGCGGGTCCCCGGCAAGAACGAGTTCGCCGTGCCCAACGTGGTGCCGCGCCTGACCGGCACCCCCGGGCGCATCGACTGGCTCGGGCCGCCGCTGGGCAGCCACACCGAAGATGTGCTCAAGGACTGGGCCGGGCTGGGCCCGGACGAGATTGCCGGCTTGAGAAAATCCGGCGCGATCTGACTGGAGGAGAAACGACATGCTGCTTTCCGCAAACGGTTATCGGGAGTCCCTGCGCCGCTACAAGCCGCGCGTCTATGTCGACGGCCAGCTGATCGAGTCGGTGGCCGATGCGCCGTCGCTCGCTCCAGGCGTCAATGGCGTGGCGATGACCTACGACTATGCATTGCGCGAGCAATTCAAGCCGGTGATGCGCGCCGACGTGGCCGCTGTCGGCGCGGCCGGCGTGAACCGCATGGTCGGCATCCCCGCGAACAGCCAGGATCTGCTCAACAAGCTCGAAGCCGTGCGCCTGGTCTGCCAGGAAACCGGCTGCGCCCAGCGCTACCTCGGCGGCGACGCGCTGTCGGCGATCTGGCAATCGGCGCATCGCATCGATGCCGCCGGCAAGACGGAGTACGTGCCCAGGCTCAGGGCCTATCTCGAGCGCGTCTACGCCGAAGACCTGACGCTCGGGGTGGCGATGACCGACGCCAAGGGCGACCGCAGCAAGCGGCCCTACGCGCAGCCCAACCCGGATGCGTACCTGCACATCGCCGAGCGCCGCGCCGACGGCGTGGTGCTCTCCGGCGTCAAGGCCATCGTCACGGGTGCGCCCTACATGCACGAAATCCTGGTCATGCCCTGCCGCAACATGAGCGAGCACGACGGCGCCTTCGCGGTGTGCTGCGCGGTGCCGGTCGACGCGCCCGGCCTGACCATCGTCGCGCGACCGGCCGGCCGCCCCGGCGAGAAGGCGGCGAAGTTCAGCGCCAAGTACGGCCAGTCGACCGGCGTGCTGGTCTTCGACCAGGTGTTCGTGCCCTGGGAGCGCGTGTTCCTGGCCGGCGAATGGCAGCATGCGGGGCCGCTGGTCTACGACTACTCGGCGCATCACCGCCATACCTGCATCGCCGCGCGCGCCGGGTTTGGCGACCTGCTGATCGGCGCCGGCGCCCTGATGACCGAGGCCAACGGCATCGACCTCGACCGCGCCGACAACCTGCGCGAACAGATGATCGACCTGATCAAGATCGTGGAGGGTTTCTATGCCTGCGGCGTGGCGGCCTCGGTTTATTGCAACCCGGACGCGGCGGCCGGCGTGGTCGTGCCGGAGCCGGTGTTCGCCAACATCGGCAAGCTGCTGCTGGCCACGCAGATCTACGACATGCACCGCATCGCCCATCACGTGTCGGGCGGCCTGATCGTCACCCTGCCCGGGCCTGATGAAGACCACAACCCGGCCACCGCCGGCAAGCTCTCCGAAGTCCTGGGTGCGCGCTCCGACATCCCGTATGAGAAGCGCATCGAGGTCGCGCGCTTCGTCGAGGACCTGACGGCGAGCTACCAGGCCGGCTGGTATTCGGTGATCAGCCTGCACGGCGGCGGGTCGCCCGAGGCGATGAAGATGGAGATCTGGCGCAACTATCCGGTCGGCAACAAGGTCGACTTAGTCGAGCGCCTGCTGGAGCGCGGCATCCTCACCGACGAGACGCGCAAGATCACGCGCAACCGCCAGCCGGGGCGCTGCTGCGATACCGGCTGCGTCGTGCCCGCCGCGCCGGCGATGATTCCGATGCAGCCGGCCCTGCCACCGCAAACCATCGAACCGGCGCAAATCGGCGGCCGCCGCCTAGGCCTGGTGAAGTAACTCCGTCGTCCCAAAACTGTCGTCCCCGCGAAAGCGGGGACCCAGGGCCAAACACCGACCAACAGCAACAAGCGAAATCCCGGCCAATGACCCCACCCTCCGTCCTCCGAACCTTCCTCTTCGCCCCCGGCAACCACCCTCGCCGCGTCGAAAAAGCCCTCACCCTCGGCGCCGACGCCGTCATCCTCGACCTCGAAGACGCCGTGGCGATCGCCGAAAAAGTCGCCACCCGCAAGACGG